>JAPLKI010000004.1 GCA_026388155.1 Elusimicrobiota bacterium | reverse complement strand
CAATAAGGTGCTGCTGAGCGATAAAGACGCCGCGGAATTTCTCAAAGAGGGGAAGACTTTCCTGTTCGACCTCTACCGGATCCCGTTCAACGGCGGAAAAGGCGGGGAGGCGAAACCGCTTGCGGGCGCCTCCGGCAACGGGATGAGCAACTACTTCGCGAGATATTCCCCCGACGGAAAATGGATAGTGTTCTGTAAAGCCGGAAGTTTCATGCTGCTGCAGCCTGACAGCCAGCTCTACATTATGCCCGCGGCCGGAGGCGGGGCCCGGAAGATGCAATGCAACAGGGCGCTTATGAATTCCTGGCACAGCTGGTCGCCCAACGGGAAATGGCTGGTGTTCTCTTCCAAGGCCAACGGCCCGTACACGCAGCTTTTCCTCACCCATATTGACGAACAGGGCAACGATACGCCCCCCGTCCTTCTGGAGCGGTTAACCTCGCCGGACCGGGCCGCCAATATCCCGGAATTCGTTAATGCCGGGTCCGGCGCGCTAAAAACAATCCATGAACAGTTCATTGATGACGTGTCTTTCGCAAGAGCCGCTAAACAATTCCTCTTCGCCAATGATTATACCAGCGCGGTGCAGGCGGCCCGCAAGTCCGTGTCTATAAATCCTAAAAACGCCTACGCGCATCTTATGATGGGGGAAGCGCTGCAAAAACAGGATAAGTTGGAGGAGGCTGCCGTACAATTTACTGAAGCGGTTAGAATAGGCCCTACTGATTTTATGGCTCACAATGAGCTGGGTCTTGTTTTAACAACGCAGGCCATGCGCGCCGAAGAGCTCCTACGCGCTAAAGAACAATTCGGGCCCGCTCCGGACTCAGTGAAAATAAGGACGCAAAACGCGGCTATGTATAAGGAAGCTCTCTTTCATCTTGAGGAAGCGATCAGATTAAATCCGAACTATGCTGAAGCGCATAACAATCTGGGGTTTACCCTGATAGCGCAGGGCGAACTAAAAAAAGCCCTGCCGCCGCTTACCGAGGCAATTAGATTGAAGCCGGACTATGCGCAAGCATATAATAACTTAGGGTGCGCCCTGGGACAACTGGGAAAACTTGATGAAGCCATTGCGTATTTTCAGAAAACACTGACACTGGATTCGAACTTCCCGGAAGCGCGCAATAACTTAACCCAGACTCTGCAACAAAAGAGAAAGCAAAAATCACAGCCATAAAAACTTGAATATTTGAAGGGTTATACGCTAAATGATATTTGAAATCCCTGTTTTAGCCGCGCTGGTGCTATTCATGCTTGCGGGAGCGATCCCCGTGGACGGCGGTGCCCAAACCGTTATCTTCAAAACGCCGGTCTTTGTTATTCTGGCGATACTCCTCGGACTGTCACTTTTGATACGCTCCTTAAGGCTGAAGTTCAAATTACGCCATGCCCCCGTACATGCGGCCCATCTGGGCGCGATACTTATCCTGATCGGTTCGGGGGTTTCAGCCATAAAAGAGGTCAAGTCCTCTTTTGAACTGCCGGCAGATGAAAGATATACGGTCAGCGAATTTGCTTTTAAGGATAAAGGGATCGTCAGCCTGGGTTTCAGCCTGGCATTGAAAAAATTGGAAATAGCCCGCGATAATACTGGGCAGTACAAAGCGACATTGCGCTTCATTATTCCCGGCAGCCCGGCCGTTGAGCGGGAAATGCTGCTGAATAAACCGGCTAGTTTTAACGGCTGGCGTTTTTACCTGACATCATTCGATCCGCAGTCGCTCGGTTATGCGGGGATCACGGTGCGCAGGGATCCGGGGAGAAGGATAGTCATAGTCGGAATGCTTATTCTTACGCTCGCTATAGCGATAATATTTTATTTCGGTTTGCCGGAAAATATGATTAACCGCGGCGAAAAATGACAATGAACGATCTTCTTATAACCTCACTCGGCTTTTATCTTTTTTCCTTCGCTTTCCTCGGAAAAAGGCGCGTCAGTATGGCGCTTTTCCTGTCAGGCTCGCTTCTGGATCTGTCCGCCATTTTATATAACTGGAGGCTCTCCGGCAGTCCGCCGCTGGGTAATCTCCCCCAGGTAATGATGGTTTTAAGCGCCTGCTTCCTGCCTTTGTATCTGGTGATCATTATGCGCAAAAAGATGTATCGGTTAGCCGGCTATTTTACCTTCGCGGCGGCGTTACCGGTCATTGTTGCGGTTTTTATGGAAAGAAATGAAGGCTGGCGCTTATCCCCCGCTCTTCGATCAGTATGGTTTATCCCGCACGTTATCTCGTATATGCTTTCTTATGCCGCGGCAACTATCGCATTCCTGCTGAGTGCGGCCGCTTTCTTCAACAAAAGACTCCAGAGACTTCCAGAGGCGGATGAATGCGATAAAGTATCCTGCCATATACTTAGATTTGCGTTCCCGCTGATGACTTTCGGGTTGTTTTCAGGGGCGCTTTGGGCTGACCAGATCTGGGCCGGTTACTGGTCGTGGGACCCCAAAGAAACCTGGTCACTGATCACCTGGCTGCTTTATGTCATTTATTTCCGCTGTAAGATGACGCTGCCGCCGCGAAAATATACCGGCGTTGCGCATGTGTGCGCTTTTCTTGCGCTGCTTACGACATTTTTGCTGGTCAATTTGATGCCAAAGCTGCATAGCCCGCTGCATTCTTACAGGTAGAAATTAGCAGAATAATAAGTCCGGAGCGGCTGGAAGATATTAAATAGCCGCTTAATCAGGAGCTTGGCGGCTATTATAAGTCCGACATCCGGCGGCAGAAAGAACTCCGGACGGAGCTTGTGTCAAGGCAAAAACACTGAAATCCGCGGGTAAAAAATAAACGGCCTCCCCCGTCATTATGAGAAAAATACCGATATTTTTTACGGGCATGTTTATGTTTGTTGTTGCATTTGCGGGAAACACGAAGAGGGAAACCGCGTTTGACCGCAAAGTGCATATTGAAAAAGGAATAATTAAAGAAGTCCTCCATATACCGCCGCTTTGCGATATAATTCCCGGATTAAAACGGGAAAAAATAGATATAGACGACGGAAAACTTTATTATGAGGAAGAAGGCAGTGGCCCGGCGCTTTTGCTTATAAGCGGCGGCCCCGGCTGCACACACCACATATTCCACCCTTACTTTTCAAAGGCCAAAGACTTCGCACGGGTCATTTATTTTGACCAGCGCGGCACTGGGCAGTCGGATTATGATGATTCAACGGCAAAATACAGCATACGGCAGGCTGTGCGCGATATTGAAGCTTTAAGAAAAAAACTGAGCATAAATAAATGGCTTGTGCTGGGGCACTCATACGGCGGCTTTCTGGCTCAGTGCTATGTGCTGGAATATCCCGGCAATGTCGCGGGACTTATTCTTGTCACCGCTTCGCCCGGCATGGCTGAACCTTATTTTGAAAAATCACGACAGCACGATTTAATATCCAAAGAGGAGCGGGATAAAATGGCGGCCATAAGTGAAGAGAAAAATATATCGTCCGAAGCGCGCATATATAACAACCTTTTAAACGGCGATTGGAAAAAGCAGGATTACTATAAACCTTCCAAAGAAGAAATGGCAAGGATTGTATTATACGAATGGAGACCATCGCAGAGCTTTAACTCAGCAATGGCAATGGATGCGCGCAGGATAGATCTGACAGGCAAGTTTAAGGACTTTGAAATACCGACTCTCCTTGTGGAATCAGAAAATGACCTTACCTGGGATGAAAAGAAACCAGAAATACTCAAAGCCAATCATCCCGGCGCTGAAATGGTCGTTTTTGAAAAATCCGCACACTCGCCTTTTGCGGACGAGCCGGAAAAATTTTTTAAAGTTTTGCGGGACTTCACGGCCAGGTCGGCAAAAAATTCTGAAAACCTGTATGTCCGGTCCGGCAGCCGCATGACATGGCCCCCGGAGATAATCGGAAAAATTGAAGGCCGCCCGCTTGAATTTGATGAGCAGGTTCCCGCCTTGTTTGAGGAGGCTAAAAAAACTGTGATGACGGACATTGCCGCCTGGGAACATCTGGGAATAATGCTTTACGGCGGCAAATACTACAATAAAGCGTTGTTCGCATTTCAAAACACCGGGAAATGCGCTGAGCCCCAAAATGCGAACTGGAAAGCGCTGACATGGCAGGGCCTGATTTTGGACCTGTTACATAAGAGAGACGAGGCCGTTGCCTGTTATAAGGCCGCGCTTGCCGTCTGCCCCGACCGCTCGGCAAAGTACGACCAGTACAACCTGAAATTTAACAAACAATGGCTGGAGGAACGTATAAAAATCCCTTACTCACGCCAAAACTAAAAATTAAAAGTCATACATGTTAAAAAATCGCGGCAATGCGGCTTGCGGGCCAGGTTTTGCTTGCTATGGCGGCGGGCATTTGCTAGAAAATTAGAAAGGGCGTATAAAGGAAAATATAACTATGATCGATTTAAAACCGAATTATCTTCGAAAGGTGAAGGGGATACTTGCCGGGCATGTGCGGGAATTCGATGTGCTGGTCTATGGCGCAAGGGTAGAGGGTACGGCTAAGACGCATTCATACCTGGACCTTGTGGTAATGACGGATCACCCGCTTGTCGCGTCGCGGCTTGACAGCCTTTCAGCGGCGTTTGCCGCCGCGGGCCTGCCTTTCAGGGTTGAGATAGTAGACTGGGCGGTTATCGGCAAGTCTTTCCGCAAAGAGATCAAAAAAAACGGCGTCCTCATCCAGCGCTTTCCGGCAAAATAGCGGGGTTTTCATGACTACGGAAAAGTTGCGGCGATTACGCAGCTACGCGATAGCCAACTCATTGTTCAAGCCGGTCACGCTGCAGGCCGCGATCCGCAGGCTGGGATTCGTGCAGGCCGATCCTATCCGCGCGCCGGCGCGGGCGCAGGATCTGATACTGCGCCACAGGGTCAGGGGGTATCGCGCCGGCGACCTCGAGCGGCGGTATCCGGCGCTCGACATTGAAGAGGACTATTTATACGCTTACGGCTTTGTGTCGCGGGAAACATGGCGGCTGCTGCATCCGCGGCAAGCGGCGGAATTGAACGCTCTGGAAAGAAAGATCCTGGAAAAGGTGCGTGAAACAGGAGAAACGCATCCCGCGCAGCTGGAAAAACATTTCGGAAGCAGGCGCGTAATAAACGCCTGGGGCGGAAATTCCAAAGCGACCACACACGCGCTTGACAACCTGCACTATCGCGGCTTCCTTCGGATCGCCCGGCGCGAGAACGGTATACGGATCTATGCGGCGGCGACGCCGCGCTCCGAACAGCTGCCTCCGGCTGAGCGTCTGCGAAAGCGCGTTCTTGCGGTCGTAAATATTCTCGCGCCTGTTCCTGAAAAAACGCTTCAAACTTTAACGGCGCCGCTGCTGCGCCGCTCTTTTCCCGGCTTCGGCGGCGCGTGCGCGGTGTTGTCGGGCATGGTGAGAACCGGGGAACTCAGGGAAGAAACGGCGGACGGTCTCAATTACTTTCTTCCGCCGGTCAAAATGCCGGCTTTGGCGGCGCCGGGGCGCGTGCGTTTTCTTGCTCCTTTTGACCCATTGGTATGGGACAGGAGGCGGTTCGAGCATTTTTGGAAATGGCCCTATCGATTCGAGGCGTACACGCCGTCCGCCAAAAGGCTGCGCGGCTATTACGCCATGCCGCTCTTGTGGGGCGACAGCGTTATCGGCTGGGCGAACGCGCGCGTCGCCGGAAAACGTCTGAATGTGGAGCTGGGATTCATAGCGAAACGCCCCGGCGATAAAAATTTCCGTTCAGAACTGGAATCGGAAATCGGCCGTCTGGAGACATTCCTGAATTTGCGGGCGGAGGCGGGATGAAAGGGATAGAGTTAAAGACCGGAAGGTTGTTGCTGAGGACCGTGCGGCCTTCCGATGCCGAGGTTATTTTCGGATACCGGTCCAGGCCGGAGGTAAGTAAATATCAGGGGTCAATGAAGAGCCTGCGGCATACTCGCCGCCTCATAGAGCTCACCGCCGGCTTAAAGCCGGACACTCCCCTGACCTGGTATCAGCTCGCCGTGCTGGAAAAAGAGAGCGGCAGGCTGATAGGGGATATGGCGATCCATTTCAAGGATAAGGAAAATCAGCAGGCGGAGTTGGGATATACCCTTGCTCCGGAATACCAGGGGAAAGGCTATGCCACGGAAGCGGTCGCCTGCGTGATCGATTATTTATTTCTGGAACTGCATAAACACAGGATCACGGCTTCGGTGGACCCGCGGAACAAGAAATCTGTAAAATTGCTGGAGCGCATCGGGATGAGGAAAGAAGGCTGTTTTAACAAAAGCTTCTGGACCGGCAAGATCTGGGCTGACGACGCGGTCTACGCGGTACTGAAAGAAGAGTGGCCGAAGAAGTGCGGCAGGGAATATAACAGCCGGCCTTGAGACGGCGCCTGCGCAGTATTGTAATATAGTCTTTGAAGCGCCATTACAGCATCATAAGGAAGGGTTCCGGAGGGGGCGGGCACACTGGCAGCTTTATTTTTATTTGTGTGCCAGGTCTGATTTTTTAAACGATGAGAAAGATATTAACCGCAGGAAAGGCCCCGCTTATAGCGCTGATCGTGGCGGCCGGACTCGCCTCTTTTGCCGGCACGCTGCGTCTCGGCTTCATCTGGGACGACCCGCAGATGATAGTCGCCAACGTAAACATACGCAGCTGGTCGCCGGCGAACCTCAGACACCATTTCACCAGCGACGTGTTCAACCAGGGGCTGGACTATTACCGCCCTCTGCAATCCGTCTCCAACGCCGTGGACTTCACCGTCTGGAAACTAAACCCTTTCGGCTATCACCTGACCAACCTGTTTTTCCACCTGCTGAATTCCTGCCTGGTTTTTCTGCTGGCGCTTGAACTCGGATTTTCCGCGGTCGTCGCGTTTATAGCCTCGGCGCTGTTCGCCTCGAACCCCGCCGTAGTGGAGCAACTGATAGTGATAGCCGGAAGAGCGGAGGTTATGACGCTCTCTTTTTCCCTGTTGTCCGTTCTTTTGTTCCTGAAAAAAGGCCGCCTGCGCTACGCGCTCTCGCTCGTTTGTTTCGCGCTGGCTATGCTTTCCAAGGAATCCGGCGTCATAACGCCGGCGCTGACCGCGCTGGCCCTGTTCGCCAGGCGGGAGAACAGGAGAGAATATCTTAAACTTATCCCCTTTCTCGCCATGGTCCCCCCGTATCTGTATCTGAGGGAATACGCCGTGGGATTTTCGGTGCTGAAATCCGACGGCATAGCTTGGACCGCCGCGGCCACGCTCTTGAAACTCCCCAAGATCATATTCCTGTACCTCGGCAATTCGCTGGTGCCGTTCAATCTGCATTCGCATCATATGCAGCCGGATTTCGGGGCGGGAGCGTCTTTTTATTTTCTGGCTCTTTACGCCGCCATCGCGGCGGCGTTGCTGCGCAGGCACCGCCTGTCGCTTTTTCTGGCGGGCTGGTATCTGGCCGCGCTGGCCCCGAAATTGCCCATCCTCATAAGCACAAGAAACGATTATATGCTTGACCACTGGGTGTATCCCTGCAACTTCGCGCTGTTTCTTGGAGTAGCCCTGCTGTACGAAAAAGCCGCCTGTCGCGGCGCCGCCGCAAAAAAAACCGCCGCCGCCGCGGTCTGCGCGCTGCTGCTTTTTTACGTGTACGAAGGAAATCTTAACACCGCTTTGCGCGGCTCAAGCATAAAAATTTACGAGCATGCCCTGAAACATACCGTGTCCTATCAGGCCATGCACAATCTCGCGCGGGAATACTATCTGCTGGGGGATTATAAAAAAGCGCTGGGGCTGCTGATACCGGTGGTAAGGCGGGAGCCGACCGAAATACACCTGAACAGCCTTGCGCTTGTGCTGGCGAGGCTCGGCCGCCTTAAGGAAGCCGGGGAAATACTGGACGCCGAACTCAGCAGCGGGAATCCCTTAAAAGAAACTTTTTACAACAGGGCGGCGGTGTATGAACATTCCGGCGATCCGGACAAAGCAGCGCTCGTCCTTGAAGATGCGCTTAAAAAATATCCCGACTACACCAATGCCATGGATTATCTCGCGGAATTTAAACTGATAGCCGGGAAAAAAGCGGATGCCGGAGATCTTTACCTGAAAGCCCTGTCTCTGGACCCTTACGATCCGCGGGCGCTCACCTCGCTCGGAACGCTGGCGGCCGAAAAGGGGAACCTGAGGGAGGCCGAAGCAAAGTGGAAAAAAGCCCTAGTGACGGACCCGTCAAACGCCGCCGCCATAGCAAACCTGAAAAGGCTGGGGGAAAAAGTGGGGAGATAACACTCATTTCTGCCGGTTGAATTCGCAAAAATTATTTGAGGCGGGGTTAAAAACAGCGGCGGAAGGCAAATGCCTTCCGCCGCTGCGTCATTGTGCAGGTGACAGTTTAAAAGTCGAAGTAAGCGGCCTCTTCCGCCACGGCATTGCATCTCTTTCCGGCTGCGTCGGTCATTTTGGTGCGCATATAGCCATTCTCACCCCACGACTTGCCCCAGCTGTTGCGCAGGATCCAGATGCCTTTGCCGGGGGGGAGGTTGCCGTTTGCGTCGAACGCGGCGCCCTCGTTGTCCCAACCCACGATGTTGATCATGTGGTCCAATTCGCCTGAGGTGCAGGCATTGTAAATGCCGCCGCTGTAATTTTCCCAACTGCCGGCCGCCGCCGCTACGCCGATCGATACGGGGCTGCCGGTGGTGGCCATATAAGCTTCTATCTCCTGCACGGTCGTGCCCTGGCCTTTTTCACCGAACATGTGCCAGCCGGTTATATGCGCGGCGAGCGGGAGCGCGACCGGGCATTTGCCGGAGCCTTGTTTGTAGGGACAGGCGCTCCAGAGCGGCTGTCCGCCGGGTTCCACGAAGTCGTTCGCCGAATCAAAGTAGCCGCCTTTGCAGCCCGCGGCCTCGGTAGAATTGTCAACCAGCCATTCCTGGGAAAGCCGGCCGGGATCTTTTCCGGCAAGCGCGTGTCCGTCGCGATGGGTGGCCGTAAGGCTGAAGGCCCAGCAGCTTCCGCAATAGCCCTGATTCTCTATCTGCGTCAGATTCGCGCGCAGATCTAAAACGCCCGGGATCTGCACATTGCGGTACTGGAACTTCTGCCAATAGATCGCTGGAAGGTCCTTTTTTATAAGTCCTTTCGCGTGGACCTTCCTTTCGGAAGCTGATTGGAAAGTGTCCGAGAGACCCCTGGGGAAGCCGGGCATCTCAAACTTGACCTGAAGTGTGTCTATGATGCCTTTAACGTCCATTCCCTGGTTGAAATCCGCCTGTTCCGCGGCCACAGCCCGCACACCGAAGAGTGACGCGCCGGCCGTTATTGCTATGAGCCATTTCTTGAACATTTTTGCCTCCGTTAAGCTGCAGTATCCACAAAGGTTCTTCTTTAGTGTATAATACAAAAAAAGGATTTGCAATTTGTATAATAAAATCCAGACAGTCCTGTCCGGGATTTGCGATGATAAAGTTTTTTGCCCCTGTGTTGTTTTTTTTCTCCGCCGGCAATTGCGCGGCGGAACAGCCGTTCGCGCTTGAAAACATCAGCCTGGACTATATCGGAGGCATATCTCTTGCTCCGGCCGGCGGGCAAATCGCCCCGATCCCTGCGCGCGAATCTTCACAGCCGGCAGAGCGGTACTTTAACGCCTATATCCTGAAAGCTGTGGACTTTCTTAACGCCAGGTACTCGCTCCTCGGCTACGATATCCACTCGGTCCTTACGCACGACATCCGCTATCACACTTACGGCACTATCCCGGCCACACACGCGCCGCGCACCATGTGCGTGGCCGCCCAGATGGAGATCATTCTTACCGCCTATCAGCTCTACGCGCAGGAGACGGGGGACTACTCCATTTATGACTACCTTCCAATTACAAGCTTTGAGGGTTTGAGCGTAACCGACCTCAAGGGGCATATCTGGGTGAACCCGCAGTTCAAATCTTACGGCACCGCGGACGCCCTCATCAATTTCGGCATGGGCGAGAGGACGGCGTTTGATAAACTGAAACCGGGCTCATTCATCAATATCAACCGCACCACCGGCACCGGGCATGCCGTCACGTTCATCGGCTATATAAACCTTAAAGGAGAGATCCAGCCTGAGTACAATTCAAGCGTCGTCGGTTTCAAATATTTTTCTTCCCAGGGCGGGGCCGCCGCCGGCGCCGGCGGTTTTGACTACCGCTACGCCGTTTTCGACCAGTTCGGCTGTCCGGATATGCCGTACAAGCGCGATTGCAGCGTTATCTATTCGGCCGACCAGAAAATGCTGACCACGGGCACCATGCTCAACCCAAAGCTCTGGAAACGCCTGACGACAGAGCCGGACGGGCCCCCGCCTGAAGACACTGTTCTAAATGAAAAATTTTTTGACGGGATCACTACTGACGATTGATCTTCCGCCGGCTGACCTGGCCCCCGGCTTAGCTCTGAAGTCTGAAGCGCTGAAGAGCTGAAGTTTAAAAGCTTGTAAATTCTTCCTTCAGCGCTTCAAAGCTTCTAGCGCTTCAGCGCTGACTTGACCAAGCGGATAAAATAAGACCATGAAAAAACTTGAGAGCGGCGCGCAATCGCTTACCGATCAGGATATTTACCTCTTTAACGAGGGTAATCATGTGCGGCTGTATGAAAAGTTCGGCGCGCATCCGGTGATTGGCGGACCGGTTGAGGGAACCCGCTTCGCGGTCTGGGCGCCCAACGCTATGGCGGTTTACGTGATGGGCGACTTCAACGGCTGGAACAAAACACGGGACGCTTTGAAAGAGAGGGCCAGTTCCGGCATATGGGAAGGCTTTATCGCGGGAGTCAAACAGGGCTGCAATTATAAATACCACATTGTTTCAAAATACGCCGGCTTTCACGGGGAAAAAGCGGATCCGCTGGCGTTCACTTCCGAAGTCCCTCCAAAAACCGCGTCCGTGGTCTGGTCGCTTGATTACGGCTGGAATGACAGCCAATGGATGGAAACCCGGGGCCGGGCCAACGGCCTGAAAAGCCCCGTTTCTATCTATGAGGTACATCCGGGTTCCTGGCGGCGCGTTCCCGAAGAGGGAAACAGGCCGCTCACCTACCGGGAAATGGCGGCGCAGTTGCCGGCGTACGTGAAACAGATGGGTTTTACGCATGTGGAGCTGATGCCCGTTACCGAACACCCTTTTTACGGGTCATGGGGTTATCAGACCATCGGGTATTTTTCTCCCACCAGCCGTTACGGCAGCCCCCAGGACCTGATGTACCTGATAGACCAGCTTCACCGGAACGGCATCGGCGTTATACTTGACTGGGTGCCCGCGCATTTCCCGGCAGACGCGCACGGCCTTGAATATTTTGACGGCACGCATCTCTATGAACACGCCGATCCCAAACAGGGCGTGCATCCGGATTGGAACAGCTCCATTTTCAACTTCGGGCGCAACGAGGTGCGCAGTTTCCTGCTCAGCAGCGCCCTGTTCTGGCTGGACAGGTATCACGTTGACGGGCTGCGGGTTGACGCGGTGGCGTCCATGCTGTACCTGGATTACTCGCGCAAGCCCGGCGAGTGGATACCGAACCGCCACGGCGGGAACGAAAACCTGGAAGCTATCGCTTTCCTGCAGCAATTCAACCGCGTCGTTTATAAGAATTACCCGGACGTACAGACCTACGCCGAGGAATCCACCGCCTGGCCGGGGGTTTCGCGCCCGACCTATATCGGCGGGCTGGGCTTCGGAATGAAGTGGGATATGGGCTGGATGCATGACACGCTCCAGTATTTGTCCAAAGACCCGGTGTACCGGAAGTACCATCATAACGCCCTCACCTTCCGCATGCTCTACGCGTTCGGCGAGAATTTTGTCCTGCCCCTGTCTCATGACGAAGTGGCCCACGGCAAAAGATCGCTGCTGGATAAAATGGCCGGCGATGTATGGCAAAAATTCGCGAATTTAAGGCTTTTATACGGGACCATGTTCGCCCAGCCGGGGCAAAAACTTCTTTTTATGGGCGGCGAGTTCGCGCAATGGACCGAGTGGGACCACGAACGGAGCCTGGACTGGCACTTAACGGAATTCAAGCCCCACTCCGGAATGCAGAACTGGGTTAAAGATCTCAACCTTCTTTATCGGGCCGAGCCCGCGCTCTACGAACTTAGCTGCAACCCCGCCGGATTTGAATGGGTCGACGCGAATGATTCACAGCAAAGCGTGCTGGCTTTTCTGCGCAAAGGCGCGGGCGAGGGGGACATGATCCTGGCGGCCTGCAATTTCACGTCCGTGCCGCGGTTCAATTACCGGATCGGCGTGCCGCGCGGCGGTTTCTGGAAAGAAATCCTTAACAGCGACGCCGCGGCTTATTGGGGGAGCGGAATGGGGAACCTGGGCGGCGCAAACGCCGAACCTTTCGCCTCGCACGGGCGTCCTTATTCCCTCAGAGTGACGCTGCCTCCCCTTTCCATCGTGTTTTTTAAGTTGTAGCGGAGGGCGGACGGCTTTAACCTAAATCCTGCAGTTCAAGGTTATTCTCATTTAAAAACATAAGGAATAAAAATATGCAGGATTCCCCGCTTTGCGGGTCGCAAATCAAGCGCATTGCGCGCAGAATTTGCGAAGGTGTATGCCGCGCGAAGCGCACCTGAGCGCCGCGAAGGGAAAGTTTCAACTGAAACTTTCAGGTTAATGCGGGAGCAGGTTTATAAATACGATTTATTGTCCGCGGCTATGGCTTTTCTGTTTTACCTTCAAAGCTGTGTTCAGGTTTGTTCGGGCAGTCGCGTAATTCGGGAGAATTTTAAGGGCTTCACGGAAATGTTGTATAGCCTCATCCATCCTGCCGGAGTAAGCCAGAGTCATGCCCCAGTTATTATGAACCGGCGCCAGGTCCGGCTTAAGCCGCAATGCTTCGCGGTAATGCGCTATAGCTTCCTCGGTTTTGCCCTGAGCGCTTAAAGCAAGTCCCCAGTTATTATGAACTTCCACATCGTCCGGCTTGAGCCGCAATGCTTCGCGATAATGCGCGACAGCCTCGTCCACTTTACCCTGAGCGCTTAAGGCAAGCCCCAATTGATCGTGTGTTTCCGCCAGGTACGGGTTCAACCGCAATGCCTCCCTGTACTCCAAAACAGCTTGTTCAAACTTCCCCTGTTTGGCCAACGCGATGCCGAGATTATTGTGAGCATCTGGATAAGCGGGATTAAGTTTCAATGCTTCCTGATAATGCTCTATGGCATGGGTTAAGTCGCCCTTCATCGCCAGTTCAAGGCCGAAATTGCACTGGGTCAGGTGATACTCCGGTGAATGTGTCACGGCGTTGTTCCAGAAATTGTATGAATTCTTAAAGTTGGCGCTGTAGAAAACGTTAATAACGGAAAATAAAACCAGTATCAGTCCCGCAAGGAACGTGCCCGGGTTTTTGCCGAAAACAAGGTTTTTTACCGCGTTTGTCTCAAGCAGCAGAAGGATAAACCCCAGAGCCGGCACATACATTCTGTGCTCTATGAAATCGGCCGGCAGATCGGAATTAGGCCGCAGAAAGCCGGGCAGCAGGAAAAGCAGAAACCATAACAATCCGAAAGCCGCGCGCTTCCTGTCCGCATTTTTTGAACAATATAAAAGCATGAAAATAAGAGCCGATGCGATATATCCGTAAATCGGGGTGTTATCGCGCAAAATCGGAAGAACGGAAAGATTGAACGGGAATAAAAACTTGCCTGTGTACAGCATAACGGCGGGCAGATTCGTGAAAAAAGACCGTAACATATACTCCGGCGCGTATTGGACAGGATGCAGGAAAGCCGCTTTACGGAGAATAAACCATCCGCAGGCTGCCGCTGTCCACCCGATAAAAACCGGCAGGTTGCGCGGTTCGAAAATACGTTTCCGCGCAATCAGAAGCATGTACAAAGGGCATAAGACGAGCAAAACCAGAGCGGTCTCTTTTGTGAGCAGGGCGAGTAAAAAAAACAAAAGATGCAGCGCCAGATGGAGGGTTTTTCTCTGCGCGGCGTAATCGATGAAGAAGATGAAAGCCGGAAGGATGAAAAGCGCCAGCAGGGAGTCGTTCCTGCCCGGGATCCAGGCGACCGCCTGGCACAGGGCCGGATGAACGGCGAAAAAAGCCGAACATAAGAACGACGGGAACCGTGCGCAGCCGAGCCGGCGCAGAAGGACCAGGAGCAGGCATGAAGAGGCGGAATGTATCAATATGTTGGTGAGGTGATAAGCCCATGGCGCCGTGCCGCCGAACCGGGCGTCTATCATCAGCGATATGGTCATCAGCGGCCTGTAATAAAATTCGTTCGCCGCGCCAAAAACATCCCGCTGGAAAGCCTTAAAAAAGTTGGAGAGATCTCCCAGAAAGTGAAAATTATCAAGGATCAGGTTATTGTCGTCAAGATATGAGAAACCAAAAAAAACCGCATGCGCGTAAACGACGCTTATCAACAGCAAAAGGCACACATAAGGCGTTAAACCCGTAAAAAAACGGCTTTCAGCCGGTGCGTCGGAAATATTATTGCGGATCGTAAACATCGTCTTTGTTCTGCGGGAAAAAAGAGCGGTTGTCGCGGGTTCTCCCGCGCCTGAAACTTCCGATGCCTGCCAAAAGGTCGCGCGAACAAGCCCCCACCGCTATATGATACAAAAAGTTATGCCGCCAAAAAATCTTTTGGGAAGTTTCTGGGGATCGCCATAAAAAATGCGGGAGGGGAAAATGTGATAAAATAATTTCTTTCACCGCGGAAAAAGGGGATCGGACTATGGCGGGAATAACAGACAGGAACGGCCGCAAAATCAGGATGATTTTGTACGACAACAAAGGGAATCCCAAGGAATTGGACCAGCATGCTTTTAATACCGTACATCGTATCAGGCAGAATATCCCGCGTATAACCGGTTCCTCCGCCGGCGGCTATTCGTCCAAGCTGTTATGCGACAAGGCCATTAAAAAAATTATGGGAATGGCCCCTGAAAAGATAGAAATTAAATTCAAAAATAAAAAAAGAGTATTCCTCATGGTTCCCAAAGACCTGGGGAATTTCATCCGCGACATAAGTTCAATTATAAAAGACAACCAATATAACGTTGTGAACCTCAAAAACACCGTGGTTATAGATGCCGGGGCCAATATCGGCATTTTTTCTTTATACGCTTACGCATGCGGCGCCAAAAAAATTTACGCTTTTGAACCGGTCAGCGAAACGTATGAAATATTGAAAAAGAACATAAACCTCAATCATTTGGAAAAGATGATCGTGCCCGTGAATATCGCTTTGGGAAAGAAAACGGACACTGTAAGGATAAAATACAATATCGGGGGGGAAGGCTCGGCGATGATAGAGGGGAGCGATATCGCCGTGAATAAAAATATCCGGTATAAAAATACGCGGGATATAAAGGTCATCGCTCTGGACAGTTTTATCAGCGGCAGGGTGGGTTTTATAAAAATAGACGTGGAGGGATACGAAGAAAACGTTTTATCCGGGGCGGGAAGGATTATCAGGAAATATAAGCCTGTTTTATCCTTTTCCGCCTATCATAGACCGGCGGATAAAAAAACGCTTCCGAAAACAGTTTTAAGCATAAGGGATGATTACAAGATAACTTTAAACACTTTTGCCGAACATGATTTTTATTGCGAGTAGAAGGAAATAAGGAAGTAGTCGGAATTCTGTCTGCTTGGTTTAACTCTCAATGCCACTAATATCCAAAGTGCTGCTAATGCTGGCGCTGCTGCCGCCGGCCGCGGGCTCGGATTTTGCGCCTAAGGCTTCCACCGAAATAACCGACCGCTATGGGCGGCCTCTGCGCGCCTATCTTGACGGAGCGGCCGCGGCCCGCTGCGCGCCGGTGAAACTTCAGGATATTTCTCCCTGGCTGGCGCTTGCCACCGTGACGGCTGAGGATAAGCGGTTTTTTTCCCATCCCGGGGTGGACTTCCGTTCGGTGGCGCGCGCTTTCTGGCAGAATTCAAAGAACGGGCGCACGGTGTCGGGCGCCTCCACCATAACGCAGCAGCTGGCCCGCGCGCTTGAACCCAGGCCAAGGACCATATTCGGCAAGCTCTCGGAGATGCTTTCCGCTTTCCGCCTTGAGTCGGGCCACAGTAAAGAGGAAATACTGGAAGGTTATTTTAACAGCGTTTCCTACGGCAATTCCTCCACGGGCATTGAAGCGGCCGCCCAAACCTATTTCGGCCTGCCGGCCAGGGATGTGAGCCTGGCGCAGGCGGCCCTGCTTGCCGGCATACCCAAGTCGCCGGTAAATTACGACCCTTTCAGGCATCCGCTTGACGCTTTGGCCCGCCAGCGCCTTATTTTGCGCCGGATGCTTGACTTCGGCCTGCTGGACGAAGAGAACTATCGCCTGGCCCTTGCCGAAAAGATCAGCGTGAAAGAGCGGCAGAAATATTTCGAGGCCCCGCAGTTCTCGGATTTTGCGCTTAAACATACGCCGGCCGGCGCGGGCAGGATACGCACAACGCTCGACCAGCGTATTCAGGAGCACGCGGCAGTCGCCCTTAAAAACCATTTAGCGGTTTTAAGCGCGCGCAACCATGTCACCAACGGCGCCGTGCTGGCGCTTGATAACTCCGACGGCGGGATAATCGCCTGGGTAGGCTCCAACGATTTTTTTGACGCCGTTAATTCCGGCCAGGTGGACGGCGTAATCTCGCCGCGCCAGCCGGGTTCGGCCCTTAAGCCTTTTTTATACGCTTTGGCGCTTTCAAAAGGCGCCAAGGCCTCGGATATTATTGAGGACGAGCCGCTTTACGCGGCCGGAGGCCACAGCCCGCTGAATTACGACAAGACCTACCACGGCAAAGTGCGCCTGCGCGAGGCGCTGGCCTGCTCCTACAATGTGCCGGCGGTGCGCACGGCGGAGAAAACCGGCGTGCCGGCTTTCCTCTCAAAACTGCATGACTTCGGGTTCGCCTCGCTGGTTAAACCCGCGGAATTTTACGGCGAGGGGTTGGCGCTGGGTAATGGCGAAGTTACCCTGCTGGAGCTGGTGAACGCTTACGCTTCTTTGGCGCGCGGCGGCATCTGGCTGCCGGTCAGGTTCGACCTGAACGGCGCCGGGGGGGAGCCCGCGCGCCGCGCCATAGGCCGCAGCGAGGCCTATATAATAACCAATATCCTTTCCGATAATTCGGCCAGGGCCCCGGCCTTTGGCGTGAATTCGGCCTTTAACCTGCCCTTTGACATCGCCGCCAAAACCGGCACGACCAAGGATTACCGCGACAACTGGGCCGTGGGTTATACGCCGGAGTGGACCGTGGGGGTTTGGGTGGGCAATTTTGACGGCAGTCCCATGCGCAAGGTTTCGGGTATTACGGGCGCGGCCCCCGTGCTTAAAGAAGTGGCGCTTGAAATGCACAAACTATACCCCTCAACGCCTTTCAAAAGGCCTTTGGGCGTGAAAACGGCGCGGGTTTGCCCGGTGTCGGGGCTGCTGCCTTCGGCTTTCTGCCCCGCCACAATGGAGGAGGCGTTTACCGCCGGCAATATGCCGTCGGCGCAGTGCCGCGAGCACGGCCCGCCGCAGGCTCAGGCAGCGCCCGGCCCGCCGCCGGGAAGACCGTCGGTAAAGTTCCCGAAGGACGGCGATATTTTCCGGTTTGACCCGCAGACGCCGCGCGCGGCTCAGGCGCTTTTTTTAAAGTCTTCCGTCTTTGAGGGGGAAATAGTGTGGCGGGTGGACTCGCGCGAATTACCGGAGCGGGGACCCAGCGTGGCCTGGGCGCTGGAACCCGGCAGGCACACGGCTTATTTCACGCTTACGCGCGAAGGCCGGCCGGTCAAGTCCGGCCAGGTCCGGTTCACGGTGATAAAATAAAAAAATTGTATTGGACCCGCGGCAAAAGGGAACGCTTGCCCCGGACTGTAAAATAGTAAAAGCCATGAAAGAAAGCCGGTTTCCAATCGGGCGGTGAAATATAAGACCGACAAAAAGACTGCATGCAAGTTTTCCTGACAGAATACTGAAACTATAGTGGTTTAATCTTAATCTCGCCGACCGGGGCTGATTTTTCTTATAATATCTAGGTTAACATAACATTGGCCGTCTGAGAGCCATAGGCCCTGATACGGCACCTACACGAGTATTGCGATTTGTCGATTTTATGGAAAAAAAGGCAAAAGCAACGCGACAGACCGTTGTCGCGTTCGTGTGCTAAGCTATAACCATGGCACCAGCGAGTGTCAAATAAAAAATCGGAGGTTTTATGTCAAAAGAAGATAAAACAAGGGCGCTTGATGTGGCGCTGGCGCAGATAGAGAAAAGTTTCGGCAAAGAGGCCATTATGAAACTGGGTGACAGGGCCTCAAGGATGAAGATAGAAACCATTCCCACTGGCGCTTTGTCGCTTGACCTGGCCCTTGGAGTGGGCGGCCTGCCGCGCGGCCGCGTGATGGAAATTTACGGCCCGGAATCTTCGGGCAAGACCACGCTGATGCTGCATGTTATAGCCGAGGCGCAGAAAAAGGGGGGGCTCGCCGCTTTTATAGACGCCGAGCACGCGCTTGACCCGCTTTACGCCAAAAAAATAGGCGTGGACATTGATAACCTGCTCATCTCGCAGCCCGATTCGGGCGAGCAGGCGCTTGAGATAACCGAAAAGCTGGTGCGCTCGGGCGCTATTGACATTATCGTTATAGATTCGGTGGCCGCTTTGGTTCCCAAGGCTGAAATAGAGGGTGAAATGGGCGACGCCCACGTGGGTTTGCAGGCCCGCCTGATGAGCCAGGCGCTAAGAAAACTCACTTCCATAGTGTCCTCCACCAAAACCTCGGTTATTTTCATAAACCAGCTCCGCCATAAGATAGGCGTTATGTTCGGCAGCCCTGAAACCACTCCGGGGGGGCTTGCGCTGAAGTTCTACGCATCCATACGCATGGACATAAGAAAGATAGAAACCATAAAGCAGGGAGATGTGGTAACCGGCGCGCGCATACGCGTGAAGGTGGTAAAGAACAAAGTGGCTCCCCCTTACCGCAATGCCGAATTCGAAATGGTGAACGGCTTCGGCATTTCCACCGAGGGCTGCCTTATCGACATGGGCGTTGAGACCGGCCTGCTTGAAAAAAGCGGGACCTGGTTCATTTACAAGACCGAGCGCATAGGTCAGGGCCGCGAAAACGCCAAGCTGTACTTTAAAGAACACAAGGATAAAGCCGCCGAATTAGAGGCTGAACTGAGGGGCAAGTTCCTTCTGCCCGGCGCTAAACCCGCGGATGAGCCGCCCGCGGAGAAACCGGAGGAAAAACCAGCGGAGAAAAAAGAGAAGGTAAAAAAGTAAAAACAATGGTAACCGGTAATCAGTTATCGGTAACCAGTATAATTTAATTAATCGGTGAATTTTATACTCAACTTTTATACTGGTTACTGGATACCGGTCACTGGTTACTGATTCCTGTCCTAAAATGCTCGAACTGGCTAAAATATTCTACAGACACCTCTCGGTGGAGCGGGGGCTTTCAAAGAACACCTGCCTGGCTTACGCGGGCGATCTGGACGCTTTTCTGCTCCACTGCGAAAAACGCAAAACCGACCCGGCGGCGGCCGAGGCGCCTTTCATAGAGGAATATTTTTGGTCCCTTAAAAGCGGAAAGGGGCTTAAGGCCTCTTCCATATTCCGCAAAACGGAGGCTCTGCGCGCTTTTTACAGGTTCCTGCTGCTTGAGGGCAAGGCGAAAAAAGACCCTACTAAAAACTTCCGCGCGCCCAGGCTGGCGCAAAAGGTGCCCAGGTTTTTGGACCGCCGCGACATGGAGAAACTGCTGTCCAGGCCCGCCGGAAACAACTTCGCGCGCCTGCGCACGGCGGCCGCCGTGGATCTGCTTTACTCCACCGGCATACGGATAACGGAACTGCTTACGCTAAGGCTTGAGTCCGTTAACTTCCAAAGCGGGTGGCTGAGGGTGTTCGGCAAGGGGTCAAAAGAGCGCATAGTGCCCGTAAACCAGGCCGCGCTTGGAACTCTTAAAAATTATCTTGAGGCCCGGGAACTCAAGTTCGGCGCAAAGGGCTCCGACGCGGAGCTTTTTCTTAACAAAAGCGGCCGTCATCTGAGCCGCGTGCAGATATGGAAGGATATTTTAAACCTCGGTAAAGAGGCGGAGGTAAGTATTAAATCCCATCCGCACCTTTTCAGGCATACCTTCGCGAGCCATCTGGTGCAGGCGGGGGCGGATCTGCGTTCCGTTCAGGAGATGCTGGGTCACTCAAGCCTTAACACCACGCAGATTTACACGCACATAGACAAAGGCGACCTGAAGAACGCGCACAATAAATATCACCCGGATAAGTAGGGGAGAGGCAGAGGCTAGCGGCGAGGGGTTAGCGGTTGGGGAAGGAAGGGGGAACTTATGGGGAAGATACGGAGTTATAAGGAACTTGAGGTTTGGAAAAAAGGTATTGTTCTTACCAGAGATGTTTATGCACTAAGCGGTGTTTTTCCCCAAGAGGAAAGGTTTGGGCTGGTGAACCAGATGCGCAGGGCGGCGGCTTCCGTGCCGGCCAATATAGCGGAGGGCTGGACGCGAAGCGGCACCAAAGAGTTCCTGCACTTCCTTAATATTGCCAGCGGTTCGCTGGCGGAGCTGGATACTTTTATGGAAATCGCCGGGAATTTGGGGTACACTGAAAAGTCTGACAGGGGTGAAGCTGTGAAAAGCACGATAACGGAAATCCAAAAAATGACATGCGCAATGATGAGGTCTCTCACCGCTCGCCTCTCAGTCGCGGACTACGCCAGAGGCCCGCGACAGGCCAGAGTCACTACGCTATCCTCTGACGTGAAACTATGATCGAAGACCAAAACGATATTTTTGACTCGCGCGTGCAATTCCACGACCGGCACCGCTTTGAGATAAAGCTGGATATCGACCTTGACGCGGGCCTGGAGAGCACCTATTCGGTTGAGACATATTTTTTTGTGCCCAAGGCGCTTAATATCGGGCCGCATTCCTATTCAAAGGAAAATTTTTATAACGATATACAGCGCTATATCCGTTTTAAAACCCCAAAGGTAAGCCTCTCAAAGATCTGCGATCCGTCGCTTGAAACCTCTCCGCTTACGCGCATAAAAGAAAAGTTGTCGCTTATACTTGCGGGCTCAAAGGACCGCGAGCTTGTGAAAACCGTTTATGACGAGTTCAAGCTGCTGGGCTGCGTTATAAGGGGCGAGACCCGCGACTACGCCAAGGCGCTTATTGAGGGCTTTAAAACCTACGGCGCCAAAAATGCCGAGCAGCCCCGCTCTTTTGGTCCGGGGATTCCGGATCCAAAAGGGCGGGACCAGCCAAAGCAATTATTCGTGCCCGAGAGCCTGCGGAATTTTCTTGCCGAGATCAGGCAGCTGATCACGGCTGTCGCCGTGCTTAAAAGCTCGGTTGCCGATCCCGCCGTGCCTACGGTAATAAAAGAAACCTTCGCTTTTTTTGACGAATATGTCAGTTTGATAATTGAGGAATACCTGACCCTGGTGCTTGACGCGCTCAGGAAAAATGTAAGCGAGCGGGAAGGGCTTAAGGAGACGGAGGACGAACTTGTATCGGTTATAGTGGCGCAGGGGCGCTACAGAGCGGCTATGAATTACCCCTCGGTGCTCGAAAATTTAACCGGCAACGAGGTTATTATTTACCGCCGCGGAGTTTTGAAAAAATTTATTTCAAGCGTTCTCTACCTTAAAACCGAGACCTCAGAATGGGAAACCCTCACGCAGGTGCTGTTCAGCATGGCGGCGGGCCTCGCCATGCTGTTCGCCGTGCTGATCAGCTTTTACGTTCAGAACCGCTACACCATGAACAGCCTGCCTTTCCTGTTTGCCGTGGTGATAAGCTATATGTTCAAGGACCGCATAAAGGACTGGCTGAAAGTGCTTTTTTCGAAAAATCTCACGCGCTGGACCTCCGATCGGAAGATAAGCATACTTGACCCCTCCACCGGCAAGCGCATAGGCCTGCTTAAAGAGGCGTTCACTTTCATGCCCGAGCGGCATGTGCCGGCCGATATTTCGCGCCTGAGGCGCGTTGACGACATCACCTCCATAGACGAAGACGGCAAGCCGGAGCGCGTTTTCAAATACAAAAAAGAGATACGCCTGTACCCCGAACGGATACGTGCTCATCATGACCGCCGCAAAGATCTGAACGACATAATGCGCTTCAGTATTGAGAATTTTACAAAGCAGGCCGACGATCCGGAGGTGGATTACCCCGTGGTCGACCCCGCCTCCGGCGGGATAAAAATTATTTCCTGTCCCAGGGTTTATCATGTGAACCTGGTGCTTAAATATATTTACGCCTCAAAGGCCGGCAGGGAAAGCGTGCATTACGACCGCATAAGGATAGTGCTTAACAAGGCCGGCATAAGGCGCATTGAGGAAGTATCGGTGGGGTAACAATAGATACAGCCATTGCGATAAGCCGTATACCATATGCTTTTTCAGGAGTTTCCTTATAGCTTATGGCCTCTGGCATATGGCTTATGGCGGGCGCAGCGCCCTTATGGCGTATGGCAGTCTTTATCCGGCTAAAAGGGAGTTGATATGGAAATAAAGGCTATAGGTATTGTCGGTTCAGGCGCCGCAGGCACGGCTTTGGCGGAAATTTTTTTACAAAATGGATTTCAGGTGCGCATTTACGATGATTTCAAAGACAGTCTGAATGTGGCGCTGGCCAAAATAAGCTGGACGCTTTCGCGCGAAGGAAAAAGCGAATTATTTTCAAATATTGAGGGGATACAGGATCTCGCCCAGTTTAAAGGGGCGGATATTGTAATAGAAACCATGTCCCGTGACATGGAAGACCGAAAGATGTGTTTCGCGAAACTGAAAGGAGTGATGGAGTCCTCCTGCATTGTGGCCGCGAACTGCTCGGTGACTCCGCTTAAAAAGCTTCTTGAAAATACCGAACTGCCGGAGGAACTGGCGGTGGGTTTTAACTTCGTGCGGCCTGTGCGCTCAAACCCGCTGGTAGAACTTGTCAAAACAAACCGCACCGGCGACGGCGCGCTTGAGGCCTGTCTGAATTTACTGCGAAAGATAAACAAGACCCCGGTTATAGTGAAAGATAATCCGGGCCAGATAGTGGAACGGCTGCTCAGGCCGTTTATCCTTAACGCATTCAAGGTTCTGGAAGAGGGGAAGGGCAGCCCTTACGCGATAGACACCGCTTTCAAAGAAGTGGGGCAGCTGCCTTTCGGCCCCTTTGAGACCGTGGATTTTATCGGTCTGGACGAAGATTATAAGGCGGCGCAGGAAATATACGCGGCGCTTGGCTCTCCGGAGCGCCTGGCGCCTTCAGCCACCGAACTGCGGCTGGTGCAGTACGGCCAGCTGGGCCGCAAGTCCACCATAGGGTTTTATATTTATGCGGATGGTAAAATAGTGGGTGAAAACCCGATACTGTCAAATGTGATAAAGTACCTTGGCCTGAAACAGACTTCAAAAGAGGAGATTTTCACCCGGATACTGTCCCCTATTATAGCCGAGGCGCGGGTGCTGGCCTCAGAGATCATGGCCTCCGAATACGATATAGAGACCGCCGTCAAGCTGGCTTTCGGCTGGCCGAAAGGCCCCTTTTCCTACGCCCGCGATATGGCCCCTCTGCTGGAAAAAAAGAAAGTGTCCGAATTCGACAAACTGGAATCGTTTTAACCCGAATCCGCGATCGGGCGATTGTTTTATTTTGAAATAGTCCGCTAAAAAAATACAATACCTGCTTAAAAAGCGTGGTTGGAATGCGGGAGGTGTTATGTCCATATTTATCAAGGGACCGACTCTTGTGCAGGCGGCGGGAAACAAGCCGAAAGTTATCGAGGAATATATAGGTCGGGTCAGTACCCAAACCACTATTATAAGCGTGGCCCGCATGGTAAGTCCTGCCGGCTGGGAAGAGCCGCCGCAGAATCCCCGTTTCTCGGAGTACACGCTGGTCCTGAAGGGAATGCTCAGGGTGGAAACCCCGTCCGGAGTTTTCGATGTGCGCGGCGGGCAGGCCATTATAATGGAGGCGGGCGAGCGGGTGTGTTATTCAACGCCTGAAGAGGACGGCGCGGAATACATATCCATATGCCTGCCGGCCTTCTCGCACGAAACCGTGCGCCGTGAAAAATAGCGCCGTGATTTCTGTAAGAGGCAAAAAGGCAGACACGACCTTTTCTTTATAAACTAACGCTAGTCACACAATTGGCCTGGGGCCTGTCGGCGGGTTTATTTGCGGGGGCCGGGTCGGCCAGCGCGGCCGCCCTTATCCTCAGGCTCCCCTGACTGCAAGACCAAGTCGCCTTCCGGAAAACCCCCGCAAATAAACCCGCCGCCACCCCGGCGGATATCAATAAAACGTTCGCATATCGCGTCACTAATTTCACTAAAATATTTCCCCACCCGATTTTGAGATACGTCCGATTGTCCCGCCCGCAGGTAAACAGATACCTTGCAAAATTTTATAAAACCAACCCCGCTTTTGCTGTTACAGCGGCAGGGGAATGCTTTTGTGGGTTTTTTTAGGCGGTTGGAAACTTAAGGTCCGGGTCTTATGTTTACTACAGATCTGAAAATTCCCCCGCCGGGCATTATCTTGAGCGGCGGAGATACTTCCTGTACTCCTTCGGATTTTTTAAGACCGTGCCTTCCAGATAATTCAGCTGGTTTTCCACCGCCTCGCGGTAAAAGTTCTTGTCGATGTGATATTTTTTCTTAAAATGTAAATGAGCGTATTGCGCGGTGTTTTCAAGCACGACCTTAAGGCGCTTCTGGATGAATTTTGAGAAATCCATGGTTTTGCGCAGCAGCCCCAGCTCCGACGAATAGCCCTTCACGTGCCCTTCGCGGAATTCCCTGTATAAAAATATCAACCGCTCCAGATAGCATCTCGACGCCATCTGGCCCAGCAGATCGGCGGAGGCGAGCATTAATCCGGCGGTCCTTTCGGCAGGACTTCTGAACCCGATCTTTTCTATGGGAAACATTAGATCGGTGCATAAGACCATATCGGAGATGATGCGCGCGTCGTTTTTGCGGTAATTGTTCTTGGCAAAATAGTGTTTAATGAAGTTAATGCTTCTTTCAACGTGGGTCAGGGTATACTTCGCGCCGGTGCCTTTCATGTCGTGAACGCTCTGAATGTAGCCCGCGTCATGGAAGATGGCGGCTATAAAACCGAGCTTTACCAGCTGCACGGGGAGTTTTTTGTGGACGGTGTTATAGCCGTCTATCAGTCTCGCCATTGCAAGAAGCGAATCGGTAACGTGCATCTTATCGTGATAATGGGTGTTGCAGGCGCAGTAACCGGGGTATTTCCCGGCATAAAGGATCATAAAATCCTTGTATGCTTTTCTGATGTCCTCAAATTCGTTGACGGGATATGAGCTTACAAAGATGCTTTTGACCTCTTCAAAAACCGCCGCCGGGTTATACATGTCAACCAGCTGGGAAAATTGCACTGAATGCATCGGTGTCGGCATAATAAAAAATTATATATTATTTTAAATTCATATTACTTACGAGTGGCTCAGTAGTTACAGCTTATCAGACGCATTTCCGGGACCAGCGGCCTAAGCCGGGAAGCCGCCGTGGATATGATTTTCTGTAAGAATTACGGGGCCCACGGGTAGACTTATATGAAGATATGGAACCCGCCCCGGCTGAAGACTAAAACAAATAACTCTCCGCAGCCTAACCCGCCAGGACAACGTCCGGCGTGAGGGACTGTGTAAAAATTTATAAAAACCCCGCCGCTTTTTGTATTATGGCGATGCGGCTTACTTTTTACAATTTTTCTGGGGTGTCCGGAAACATTAAGTGAGAGGGGAACTAACGATAAGGGGCCTTATATTTACTACAGCAGATCCTCAGCGCCTGGCGCTGAGATATCCCATCAGGCGGTAGATAAGTTTGGCGGCGTTGAATTCGGTCAGGGGGGTGCTTTTTATCGGACTGACTTCCACCACATCCACCCCTACTACTTTCTTTTTCATGCAGACCGCTTTGAACAGTTTCATGGCTTCGTACCACATAAAGCCGCCCGGCTGCGGCGTGCCGGTGCCGGGCATGACCGAAGGGTCAAAGCCGTCCACGTCTATGGTCAGATAAACCGTGCCGGTCAACTCGCGCAGGATATCCCGTTCCAGCTTCTTAAAATCCAGGTTCTCGTGCATCAAATGCGTTTTCACTCCGCCGGCGCTATGGAACTGCCGCTCGTCCGAGCCTACGCTGCGTATGCCTATCTGTACAAGTTTGTTGGTGCGCGAGGCCGGGTAAACCGCGCAGGCGTGGCTGTGGGCCGACCCTTCGTAGGAAGGCCTCAGGTCGGCATGCGCGTCAAAATGCAGGATGGAAAGGTTCTTGTGCCGCTTAATGAACGGGGGCAGGAGCCCCTGGGTTATGCTGTGCTCGCCGCCTATAAAAAAGGGCAAAGCGGAAGTGGAAGCGAGAAGTCTTTCAACGGTGTTTTCAAGCGCGGGGAAAAATTTATTTTCAGGCAGGGCGCAATTAACCGGGCCTGCGGTGAAAATTCCTTTTTTCCAGGTTTCGGTTTTGGTCTCTTCATCCCACAGCTCAAGCTGCCAGGAGGCGTCTATAACGGCCTTCGGGCCGTGCTTTGTTCCCCGGCCGTAAGAAGTGGTTTTTTCGTAAGGAACCGGCACCACCACGAAGGCGGCGGAGCTGAAATCTATTTTTTTGCGCAGAATGAACTGCGTTTTTGCCGGTTTGAAGAGCATAATAGGTACAGTGGCGAGAGGCTAGCGTAGAGGGGAGAGGGAAAGAAATACCTTCCCTAAACCCCTAGCCCCTCTACGCTAGTCCCTGCTGTTAAAATACGAAGACCGCCGCGGCCACCACGGTAGTCCAGACTCCCTCGGTGCAGATGGCGGATTGGGTGATGTTGGTGGTTTTAACTATCTTTCCGCTTAACTTCCAGATCTCTTCTTTCTGATCCCAGGTGGTTTCGCTGCCGAACTCCACGCCCTGAATAGTCGACAGCATCAGCGCCGACAGATCCTCGGCGTAATCTCCGGTTTTTTCGTCGGTTTCCCCGAAAGTGTGGTGCTCCGAGATATAGCCGTAATGTGCGCGGTCTTTCGGTATGGCAAGACCCACCGACGCGGCTATAAGGCGGTGGTTTTCGTTCACCGCGTTGCGGCTCAGCACGCAGTGCAGTATCTGTCCGCTCCGAAGTCTTTGAAGGCCGATTTTCCTCGGAATCACCTTGCAGTGGGGGGGGAAAATGCTTGAGACATGCACCAGATTGAAACGGGCCAACTGGGCATCTCTGAGGGCTTCCTCAAAACTTGAGAGTTTCTCTTTGTGGCGCCCTATACCTTTTGTCAGAAATATCGCTTTGGGGACCATTATTGCCATGTTTATTATTATAGTAAAAAATGCCGGAAAATCAGCGCGGCGGCATTTCCGAAAAGCGCACCGCCCCGCCGGTTCTCCGGGGGGCGGATAAAAAACCTGGATTGGCCCGCTTTACCGGCCGGCCGGGTCGCGGGCGTCAGCGGGACGTCGCCGCGCCCGCGGTCTTGTGGTTTTTCCGGTTTGTCTGGAACTGGTTCACATGTACCACCTTCGCGGGAGGGAAACCGTTGAAGTATGTGGATGACGCGTGGCTGTACGCTCCGATATTCTCGCTGTAGAGAAGCTCTCCGAGCTCAAGGTCCGTGGGGAGATTTTCCGACATTGAAATCACGTCAAGCGCATCGCAGGTCGGACCGAAGACGGCGCAAACCTGCTCCGGACCTTTACGGAACGCCTTCATATGATAATGACAATGGTCAAAAATAATGCCGGAGTAGGTGTGGTAGACGCCGTCGTTGACATAGTAACAGAGCTTGCCATCGCGCACCGCCTTGCCGTTGATCTTGACTATAGAAGTCGCGGCTGTCGCGATCATGAATCTCCCCGGCTCGGCCAGGATCTCTATTTCCTTCGGGAAAAGCCGGTTCAGCTCGGTATTGATCCTTTTGGCCAGAACGCGGAAGGATTTGACGGATTCATCATACGGCGCGGGGAAGCCGCCGCCGATATCCAGAAGGTTCATCTTTGTGTAACCGCGGGCCCGCACGTCTTTAAAAATGTTAGCGGCGAGATTTATCGCCTGGACGTAGTTTTCAAAGTTGGTCGTCTGGCTGCCGACGTGGAAACTTAAGCCCTCAACGGTGAAACCTGCCCGGCCGGCGGCTAAAATAAGGTTCACCGCTTCCCCCGGATCCGCGCCGAACTTGGAGGAAAGCTCCACCATGGCGCCGGTATTGGGGACTTTAAGGCGCAGGGCGAGGCCCGCGTTGGGGGCGTATTCTTTCAGCTTTTTTATTTCCTCCAAATTATCGTAGGTTACCAGCGGTTTGTAGGTGTCGAGCTGTGTCAGGGCCTCAATGGCCTTGATGGGGTTGGCGTAAATGATCTTGTCCCATATCCATTCCTGACGCTGCTTCGGCGGCATATGCTGGATGTTCTTGTGGACGATATCGAATTCCGGCATTGAGGCCACGTCGAAGCTGGCCCCCGCGTCGTAAAGCGTCTTGACGATGGCGGGGTCGGGGTTGGCCTTGACCGCGTAATAGGGCTGCACCCGCGGCAGATATTTCTTGAACTCGGCGTAGTTGCGCCGGATCTCTTCGTGGTCAACCACGAACAGCGGCGTTCCGTGCTCTTCGGCCAGTTTTTGCAATCGATTCGGGTTCATGTTTAATCTCCATCCGTGATAAGGAAGTTCTTGAACTGCCAGGGATCGCTCCGGTCGATGGCAGGGTTGTTGTGGCCCAGGAATTCGTTGGTGTAATGCTTCAGCGGCGTCCAATCCGTGGGCATAGAGATAAACTTGCCCAGGTATGGCTTGGCTATCTTTAAGACGTATTCGTGCGGCAGGTCGTCCGGCACGCAGACGCCCCGGTCCGGATTCTCAAGCATCCACATGGTCGCTGACACCACCGAGATGGCGACCTGCATGGTGGTCGCGTTCTGATGCGGCACGAGTCTGCGCGACTGCCCGATGCTCAGGTCGCTGCCGGTCCACCAGGCGTTGTAATCGTGTCCCATCAGCAGCGCGCCAAGAATGTCGGAGCCGCGGATTATCTCGTCGGTCAGAATGCGGATTTTCGGCTGCAGCTTATAATCATAGCCGCGCAGTTCGTTGAGCGAGGCGATGGCGGAGTCGCTTGGGCAATAGGCGTAGTGCACCGTCGGACGGTAGACGGCCGTGCCGTTTTTCCACACGGTCAGTTTGTCGGAGATCGTGAACGCCTCGCCATGGCGGACCACCATGGCCTGTATGCAGTAATCAGGCACCCAGGAGTTTACCCACGTGTTCATCCCCATGCGCGCCAGGCAGATCTGGTTCTTCGGGCCTTCCTTGTGCTCGTAGGCGAATGCCGGCAGTTCCTTCTCGTGAGTGCCCCAGCCCATCTCCGCCGTGGTGATGCCTTCTTCGCGGAAGCCCTCCACGCTCCAGGTGTTGACGAACTCATCCACCTGCTTCGGCTTGTTGGTTATCTGGGTATCGCGCTCGCTGACATGTATGACCTTTACGCCCAGCCGCATCGCCAGGTGATTAAAACTCTGTTCGGACATGAGCCGGCGGATCCCGTCGGCGGCGCGGCCCTTGACTTTCTTGTCGGCCAGCAGGCGCGAACCGATGTCAAGCAGCCCCTGTTTTGTGAAGTGTGAGATAAGGCCGGGGTTTGCGCCGTGTTCAATTACCGCCGTGGGGCCGCCCTTCGTCCACTTCGCGGTCATGCGCCGGATGTTCATGTGACGCCAGTAAAGCGTGCGCTCGGTCGGGTGCTTGTCCGTAGCGGCCGCGTACGGGTCCCAGACCTCGCTCGAGGTGTTGACGTAGAGCACGCCGCGGTCGTGGCACCACCGCAGGATTTCGCAGCAATCTATATTCCAGGCCAGATCGATAAGCACATCGCCCGCGGAAAGATAGCGGCCGAGCAGCCTGTCGAGATTGTCCCGTGTAACCCTGTCGCGCACAAAGTTTACGCCTTTGGCGGTCCAGGTCTTAAGCGCAGCGGAGCGGTTCTCGAAATCCATCACCGTAATGTTTTTGGCCGGCAGTTTAACATGCTTAAGCAGGATGGGCAGAGTGCACTGCGCCACCGCGCCGTAACCCACGAAGAGTATCCTGTTATTGAATTTTATCATTGATGGTCGCCTCCGTCGGTAAAGCGGGAGATTTTTCGGGCTGAATCGTGCTGTCGTGATAAATGCAGGTTCATATTTCCTTTTTTTATTATATCTTAATAAACTTCATTGCCGCAACCGCGTAAAAATCGCCGGACGGCAGTGAAATTCCAAGCGCCGGCGAAATGCTTCGCGGCTGAAAGTTCATGCGCCCTTGCGGATTCCGCCGGGCTCCTGATTGGAAAAAGAGCGGGCAAAATTTACGTTTTTAAGGTGGAGCTGTCGTCGCGCGGGGATTGTGCTTCAGGCCCGGGATTGAATGAGAGAAAAAATTTGCGGTATGGGGAGTATCGGGCTAAGTATGACACGGGGCGACTGCGGCTTCTTTTGCGGCAGGGGAAGCCCCCGGCTCCGGCCGGGGGGGCTTACATCTTTTCCCTGGCGGTTTTTAATTCCTTTTCGTGTTTTTCCTGCAGTTCTTTCTGCTTTTGTTCCCAGAAGCGAAGAAGCTCTTCTTCTTTTTTTTGATACTGCGTTATGTATTCCTCTTCTTTTTGCGCCACCAGCATTGTGAGGCGGTTCTTTTCTTCTTCAAGTTCCTTGTTCCTTGAGACGGCGCGCCCTTCCAGTTCGGCCCGCATCTTGTCAAGCGTTGCGCGGGAACGGGCCAGTTCCGCGTAGTAAGCCTTTTCAAGCGCTTCTTTTCGGGCGGCCAGATCCACTTCCATTTTCACGCGCTGCTGGCGCTGCGCTGACAGCTCCTCGTCCATTTTTTGGCTGATGACCGCCTCTTTTTTTTCAAACTCCGCGCGAAGCAGCTGTCTTTCGCGGTTCAAAATCTCCATTTTCTGCCCTTCCCAGGCGGTGGATTCTTTCTGGGTTTCCGTGTAGAAGCTTTGGGTAAGGTCTGAGTACTTTTTTTCAAGCTCTTTTTCTTTTTGTCTCGCCGCGGTTTCCAGTTCCTGCCGCCGTTTGGCAAGGGCCTTCTCCTGGCCGTCCGAAAATTCTTTTTCTTTGCCGCTGAAGTCCGCTTCCATTTTTGCAAGGCGCTCGGAGAAGGACGCGTTAAGCGCCTGCTCGCGGTTTTTAAACCGGTTCTCAAGTTCCGCGGCGCGGCTCTCGAACTCCAGCGTCAGCCGGTCAAACTCGTCCTGTTTCTGTTTTTTGATCGCTTCCAGGGTCTGCCGGTTCTTTTCTTCGAAGCGCTCCGCCAACTCGGTCTCTTTGCCCCGCAGCTGGGTTAAGCGCGCGTTGTATTCCCTGTCCATCACGGCGCCGCGGTCATTCACCGCCTTATACATCTCTTCTTTGGCGGCCGCAAGCTTTGAAAACAGCTCATGTTCCTTGCCCTGCATTTCCTGGTAGAGCGCTATCTTCAGTTCGTTGTATTCCTGCTGGTTGGCGTTTTTAAGCTGTTCGATCTCCGCTTCGCGGTTTTTCAGGTTCGTCTCCCTGACTTTATTGGCCTCGGCGAGCCTTGAGCGCTCAGCCTTTAGTCTGCTCTCAAATTCAAGTTCACGGGCTTCGGCTTTGGCGGCCCAGACGGCCTCGGCGTCGTTTTTGGAGGCAAGTAGCTTTTGCTTTTCCTCTTCAAAGGCGGCGGCTTTTTTCGCCATCCTTTGTTCAAATTCCATTTTAAGGTTTTCAACAGGCGCAGCCTGTCTTTTTTCCAGATTGGCATTTTCCTCAAGGAGCTTCAGCCTTTCCTCTTCAAAGGCGGCGGCTTTTTGTGCCTGCTTTTGTTCAAACGCCATTTTAATGTTTTCAACGGCCGCGGCATGTTTTTCTTTCAGTCCGGAATTGGCCTCAAGGAGCCTCAGCTTTTCCTCTTCAAAGGCGGCGGCTTTTTGCGCCATCCTTTGTTCAAATTCATTTTTAAGGTTTTCAACGGCCGCTGCGTGTTTTTCTTCCAGGCTGGGATTCGCCTTAAAGAACCTCGCCTTTTCCTGTTCAAAGGCCGCGGCTTTTTCGGCCTGCTGCCGCTCAAATTCTTTTTTGAGAGCTTCCAGAACCAGCGCCTGTTCTTTCTCGGCGGCGGACAGGCTTTTGGCGGCTTCGGCGGCCAGGCGGCGCATTTCCTGTTCAGCGCGGGTTTTCGCCTCAGCTTCCTTTTTAGCGAACGCGGCGCAAAGCTCCGCTTCTTTTCTTTTCTGCGCTTCTCTGGCGGAGTAGTCAAGGTGTTCTTCTTTCTCGGCGTAATTAAGCTTTAATTCATCTTCGACCTGCGTCAGTTTTTCTTTCAGCGTCTGGCGATAGGCGGAAAATTCCGCTTTAAGTTTTTCTCTTTCTTCATTGGCGGCAGTCTCTTTTTCAAGCAGCCATTCTTCTTCCCTGGCCTGCCATTTCGCCCGGATCTTTTTCTGCGCCGCGGCCATCCGGCTAAACATGGTTTTTTCTTTTTCCAGATAGGCGGTTTCAAGGTTCTTTTGCGCGATTTCAAATCTTTCGGCGTGGCTTTTTTCAAGCGCTTTTTTCACTTCCGCCATTGCGGCGTCACGGGCCGCCAGCCATTCGTTTTGTTCGCGGAGCAGCGTTTCGCGCAGCGCCGCTTCCTGGTGATTAAGCCGCTCCTGGGCTTTATCGACAGCGGTCCTTATTTCCGCGGCTTTGGCGGCGGTCAGTTCCTCTTCCCGTTTTTCCCAGCGGGCCTTCCAATTGGCGTTGTTTTCGTTAAGCAAGGCATCCAGTTTTTGCTGATTTTCAAGGGCCAGGCGGTTCCATTGCTGCCTGACTTCCTCAATGTTCTTTTGGTAGCCGGCCTTAATATCCGCTTCGCGGTTTTTTACCAGTTCCGTCACCTGGCGCTCCATTTCAAGGCGCAGCGTGATGTATTCCTGCTCGCGCTTGAGCACATAGGCCTGCATGCGGTCGCGCAGCGCGGTTGTTTCCTGCTCTCTCGCCAGGCGGGCGGCGTCAAGCTCCTTTGAGTGGCTTTCTTCAAGTTCAAGCTCCCTGTCTCTGAAATTGTTTTCCAGTTCCGCCTGCTTTTCAGAAAAGGCCGTTTCAAGGGATTTCAGGCGGTCTGCGTGAATGATTTCGGCCTCTTCCGCTTTCTTCGCCCGGCTGGCTTCCAGTTCCGCCCTCAGGGCGTCAAGACGCGCCCGGTTTTGCGCCTCCAGGCCTTCCATCTTTGCAAGGTGCTGGTCCTCTATCTCTTTGCGGAATCTCTCCAGCTGGGCTTCTTTCTGTTCGTATAGTTTCGAAAACTCCCTCATTTTTATTTCGTACGTTTCTTTCAGGGAGAGTTCCTGCTGTTCGGCGGCGATACGCTGGTTTTCAATCAGTTCCCGCTCAAAACGGGCATACTTCTCCGCCATGGCGGTTTCCCGCTCGGCCAGATTATCCTGCTGTTTTTTAAGAATAGTGTTAAGTTCTTCCTCTTTCAGTTCGGAGGACTTGCTAAGCTCGTCAATAACGTTAAGCTTGAGACGGCCGATTTCTCCCTCTTTTGCGGCCAGCGCTTCTTTAAGGGCCAGGATCTGTTTTTCCAGCTGGGCCCGGGCCTGGCGCCAATTGGCGGTTTCTTCATTCAAGATCTGTTCCCTGAGCTTGGACTTTAGGTCCGTCTCCATGGCGGTCTGGGTTTTCCAGTTTTCTTCCCAGGTTTTTATGGTCCCCTGCCATTTTTTTAAAACTTCGGTTTTCTGGTCAAGCTGTTCGGTGAGCGAGCGGTTGGTCGTTACCTTGTTGCGGTTGTCCTCGCGCAGGCGGCCCAGCTCTTCCTGCATGGAGTGTATTTTTTCCACGGCCCAGCGTAAAGCCAGTTTGGCGGTTTCCACATCTGTAATGGTTGAAGGATCTAGTTTCGGTTCGGTTTCCATTTAACGGCCTCCGGCCAAAATAAAAATAAAAAATGGGACGCTTTAAAATCCCGGACGGATTAAAATTTTCTGTCTTAAGGAAATTATACAACAAGGAGTGTTTTAAAAATATTGAATTATTGTTAATCAGCGGTGTCAGGGGAGATAGGACCGCGTATATTATGGCCGCTGTTGAAGCCGCGGGACATGGGCGAAAAGGCGAAGTGTAGTGTGGATGGCGCAGAAATAAAGAAGCACGGCTTACTGCCCCGGCCGGAATCTTCCGCGCAGGCGATTGAACCAAAAGAGCGGGGCGGAAATCCTTTACCCTTTCTTCTGATGTTTCAGAGGGCGCACGGATTTGCCGCTCTTTATACAGTTAGTGCAGAGATAAACGGACTGCACCAGTCCGTCAAGCTGAACTTTCTGTTTCTGAAGGTTGGGTTTGAAAAGCCGCTTAGAGGCCCTGTTTGAGTGGCTGTATGAAAAGCCGGCCACGGGTTTTTTTCCGCAAATCTTGCATTTGTATGCCATGAACCTATTATAGCAAAGTATTCGGGCTATCTCAAATTTGTAGAATATTACTCATGAAATCGCACACAGCTTATCTTACAGTGCGCACCGATGAACGTTGCGCCGTGGTAAATATCACCGCCGAGGTGGAACAGGAACTGGCGAAAAGCGGCATAAAAGAGGGTCTATGTCTGGTAAACTCCATGCACATAACCGCCAGCGTTTTTATAAACGACAATGAACGCGGCCTGCACGCTGATTTCCTCGCGTGGGTGGAGCGCCTGGCCCCTTATTCAAAAACCGGTTACAAGCATAACCTGACCGGCGAGGACAACGGTGACGCGCACCTTAAGCGCACCATCATGGGGCGGGAGGTGGTGGTGGCGGTTACGTCCGGAAAATTGGATTTCGGCCCCTGGGAAACCATATTTTACGGGGAGTTTGACGGGCAGAGGAAAAAAAGAATACTTGTGAAGATAATCGGAGAATGAAATGAAAAGGCGGATATACTATTACGATACCGACTGCGGCGGGGTGGTCTATTACGGCAATTATCTGAAATTCCTCGAGGAAGCGCGAACCGAGTACATGGAGGAGCGCGGCCTGTCAGTTAAGGCCCTTATGGATGAAGGCATCTGGTTCGTGGTGAAACGCCAGGAAATAGAATACAAGGCGCCCGCGGTATACGGTGATATCGTGGAAACCCGGACCTGGGTGAACGAGACCAGCGGGATCAGGGTTCAGTTCGGGTATGAAATAAAAAATCAGGACGGAAAAATAATCTCAAAAGCCGTGACCGATATGGTCTGCGTAGGCCCCGACTTCAAGATAAAAGAAATGCCTGCGGAGATCAGAAGTAAAATAGCCGCCTGATATCAGTGTGGCGAATCCAGAAGCCAGAATTCAGAAGGCCGTCTTATACGCATAGCGTCTGTTACGGCACAGCCATAGGCTAGTCAGAATAAGGACGCACCGATGAGCAAAATTCCACCATTCTGAATTCTGACTCCTGAATTCTGTCTGCCTGAATGTAACAATCCTTTAGTCTTCCTTCAGCTCCGTCACCGTGCCGAATTCCGTGAGCGGCTTGTCGAATTTCTTTGAATTCCCTATCACGAAAATAAGCGCGTTTTCGGGCTTGAATAATTTTTTTGAGGTTTCAATCACGGCCGCAGGATCCACTTTTGCAAGATTATCGACGTAAGTGTCAAGATAATCCGCGGGATAGCCGTAATATTCGTAAAGTGCCCGCTCGCTTATCAGGTCAAAGGGCGTGGCGAAGCGGAAAACAAAAGAATTTATCATGGAATCCTTTGCGCGCTTGACCTCGTCGGCCGGGGCGGTCTCCTTTTTTATCAGCTCGAACTGGCTGAGCATTTCGGCAAGCGCCTGGGAATAGGTCTCCGGCTTCGTGCCGCAGGAAGCGTTTATAAAGCCATAATCCGGTTTTTTTGAAAAATAGCTGTAAACGCTGTAAGCAAGCCCCTTGCGCGAGCGTATCTCGGAAGCCAGCCGCGAAGAAAGTCCGCCGCCAAGCATTTCATTCGTGACGCTCAAAGGGTATTCTATCGGGTCGTGGCGCTTTACGCCTTTCTGCAGCATGACTATGGAGGTTTGTGAAATGTCCCGGTCTATAAAATACACCTGGCGGCCTTCCTTTATCTCCACCGGGGCGATAACCGGGAATTTAACTTCGCCCTTATGCCAGGCGCCGAATTTCTCTTTAAGCTTCGCCAGCATCTCTTCGTCGCTCGTAAAATCGCCGCTGACAGCCAGAATAATATTGTTCGGCTTGTAATAATTGGCGTGATAAGCCTTTATGTCTTCGCCGGTTATGGCGTTTATTGTCGCAGTCTCCGTGCGCCAGCCGTAAGGATGGCCGGGGCCGTAGAAAGCGCGGACGGCCTCCCGCTGCGCCTCGCGGGCGGGGTCGTCGTTGCGGCGGCTTATCAGTTCCAGCGCCTCGTCTTTTTTCAGCTTGAATTTCTGCGCGTCAAAAGCCGGGTTGATTAAGATATCCGCGTAGATATCCAGCACCGCGTCCAGGTCCTTTTTTAAAACCGTCATGTCGGCGCGCGCCTCTTCCGAGGCCATGGCGCTTTCCACCGAGGCGCCGAGGAATTCCAGCGTTTTGTCGATATCGTCGGGTTTATATTTGGACGAGCCGCCGTCTTTGAGCAGCGACGCTGTTATATCGCCAAGGCCTATTTTTTCTTTCGGGTCGTTTATGCGGCCGGTGCGTATAATTGCGGTCATGTGCAGGACGGGCAGGGTATTGTCTTTCAGCATGTAAACTATCATGCCGTTCTCAAGAGCGTAACGCGCGCCTTTCGGCGGTTTGAAATTAACCGCGTCAAGTTTTGAGAGCGCGGGCGGTACGGCGAAGAGCGGGGCGGCGATTGCGAGCGTCATAAGGTTGACTCCTATAGTAGCCAGTAATTTTTTACTGTTCATTTTCCCTCCGGTTTCTCGGGTTCCATCAGAAAAACCATCGTTTTGTTGTCTCTGGTCAGATATTTGGCGGCTATTTTCGAAACATCTTCCGGCTTTACTTTTCTCATTTCGTCGCCGGTCGTCCAGTCGTATTTCCAGTCGCCCAGTATCTCCTGGTTGTGCGCCAGGCTCATGCCGAGGCCGGAATTGGATTCCAGCTGCTTTATCATTTCGGCTTCGTAATTATTGATTATCTTATCCAGTTCCCATTGGGTGGGCGGCTCTTTTTTCAGCCTGTCTATTTCTTCGTTTATTCCGGTCTCCAGTTCCTCAAGAGTATGCGGGGCTTTGGGCGCCGCCGAAATAATGAACAGCGAGGGATAGCGGTCGCCGGGCGTGGAATGATATGAGTTCGCGTAAAGAGCCAGTTCCTTGCCTTCCACCAGATTTCTGTAGAAGCGGCTGGTCTTGCCGTTCGACAGGACCTCGCTTACCATTATAAGCCCGTAGATGTCGGGGTTGCTGAAGCCCGGATTGTGATAGCCGATGCGCAGCATGGGTTTGGCTTTAAAGAACACATTTATCCGTTTTTCCGCTTTCTGGGGAGGCTCTTTGGTGTAAACCCGTTCCGGGATTTCCTTCGCGGGCCAGGAGACGAAATATTTTTCCGCCAGCTTTATCACCTCTTCCGGCTTCACATCGCCTACCACGGCAAGCGTAGCGTTGTTCGGGGCGTAGAACTTGTTGAAAAACTTTTCCGCGTCGGAGCGGGTAAGCCGTTTAAGGTCGTCCATCCAGCCTATAGTCGGGTTGTGATAAGGATGGGCGTTGAACGCGTTCTGGAAAAGCGTTTCCCACATAAGGCGGTTCGGGTCCGATTCGCCCATGCGCCGCTCTTCCATGACCACGCTGCGTTCCTTGTAAAATTCCCTGAGCACGGCGTTCTTGAAGCGGTCGGACTCTATCGTCATCCAGGCTTCAAGGCGGTTGGACGGCAGAGAAACCACATAGCCGGTATAGTCGGTGGAGGTCATGGCGTTCATGCCCGATTCGCCCAGCTCGTTGTAAATTTTCCAGTATTCATCCTTAACGGTCAGTTTGTCGGCCTCCTGCTCGGCGGCGGCCATAGCTTTGCGCAGGTCTTCCAGCTTTTTCGGATCGGGATTGTCGCGCGTCTCCTCAGCGATGACCGCGCCGGCCGCTGTTTCCACTTTGTCCAGGGCTGGTTTTTCTTTTTCGTAGCCGGCGGAATTTATGGTTTTAGTGCCTTTAAAGGCCATGTGCTCAAAAAGATGGGCCAGGCCGGTTTTTCCCTGCTCGTTGTCGACATTGCCGACTTTGAACATCATGGTGAAAGAAACAGTGGGCACGAAGTGTTTTTCCAATATAAGCAGCCTGAGGCCGTTCTTAAGAGTGTAGGAAACCACCGGCGGAAATTTCGGGTCTTTCTCGATACTGGCGCCTGACTTTTCCAGCTCCGAGGGTTTGGATTCTCCGGCGGCATAAATCGGGGCGCAGCAGAGCAGTATAGACGGCAATAGTAAGGACATTTTCATCAGCTCCTCCATAGTTTTTTTAAGACTATTTAGAATTATATTAAATTAAAGGCGTTCTCTCGCTGCGACTTGTCGGGGTGCACATTCAAGGTGCTAGTGCAACAAGGTTAGTAAGGATACCATTGTGTCGTGGGAATAATTGGAGGGGGTGACGGCGGGTTTGCCCGCTGCGCCCCAGTAGCGGAGAGGAGGCTCCACCCCTCAATACGGGGTGGAGGGGGACCACGGGAGGCCGTCTGATGGCCATAGGCCCTTGGTAGACGACCCC
>JAPLKI010000003.1 GCA_026388155.1 Elusimicrobiota bacterium | reverse complement strand
CTGCCAATTCTAAAGGCGGAAATCTGCCAGCGGGTCGCCCTATGCGAGGCCGGGATTGTGGGGCAAACAGTCCACGAATACGCGCCGGAAAGTATCGCGGCGGAAGAATTTAATGGTTTGGCTGAGGAGGTTTTAAAATGGCGAAAGCGAAGCTGACGGCGGCTATAACGAAGTGGGTGGCGCGCAAGGGCGTGCGTGAGGAAGCCCAAGCCGATAACGGCAAGGTTAAGCACACTATATATGTGTCCAGGAAAGCCTCAAAGCTTTTGTGGCAGCGCCGGGTTGATGTGGGGGTCCCAGTATCGCGCACAATTGACGACCTAATAATCAAACATTTGGGCGCTTAACTTATTGGTTTTTTAAGGTAAGCTTTTTGAGTTATCAACAAGCCCGGCCAGCTGCAAAATAAAGGCACAAAAGCTATGGCATATGGGATAAAAACCGCCTTAAAGCTATGGCATATGGGATAAAAAGCTATGGCATATGGGATAAATCGTCCTCAATGAAAAACCGGGCTCTAGAATTCGGAAAGAATATAACGATTAGAATCGTTACGATTTTTCGCAAAAACCCTGTTGATAACTATCCGAAAAGGACACAGAATGACCTCCTATTTGATAGATGAAATACTTGGGGTAACCAAGGATCCTAAAAGCAAGCCTTTCCTGGAGAAGGCTTTAAGGGAACTGGGGGAGCCAGTAGTAGCTGGAGAATTCGGCGAACTAAAATACCAGATACAGACCCGGCAAATCCGTAATCCGGCCAAATACCTTACAACCTTGTTGAAGAAGCAGCTTGATAAAGCAGGGGGGGATAAAGAAAAACAAAATCCCCCGGGCCGGCAAAAAATCAAAACCTATTTTGAAGACACACAATTAACCCTTTTCACCAACATCCGCCCGATTAAAAAAGAAGGGGAGGTTGATCAAGGCACAATGGCGGTGCCTTACGGAAAAGAAATCATTCCCTGGGCCACTTTCATCAGCTCTTCATTTTTCACGCTTTCCACTAATAAGGCCAAGTCCGACCGTGTTCTTGCGAAATTCAGAACACTTGATGGTGATGTTTCTGTTGTTCCGTTGTTGCGCGGCCGGGTTAAACCGGGGGACCGTGAACGCGGCATTTTAACGGCGGAACACGCAAAGGTTTTAGCCGCGATAGAAAGTATTTGGGTTGATCAGGACTGCCCACGCGATAAATATCCTTCCGGCGCTGTTACCTGTTACTGTTTCGTCTCAATCCGGGAACTGGCCAAGGCCTTAGACTGGAAGACGTTCGGCGGACAAGGTTTAACCTGGCTTACAAGTATGGTCTATGACCTTAAGACAATGCCATATTATTTTGACCTGTCAGCGCTGAATTTAAAAAACATAACCGGCTACGGATTTAGTTTATTAGACGGTGTTGAACTCGCCGAAGGGAAGAAGCGTGGTCAGCCTGAAACAGTCCTTAAAATTAAATTTTCAACGCCGCTCAGCGTCCAGCTTCTGGAACGCCATACTGTAAGCCGGCCCAAGGAACTGGCGCATATCCACGGCGAGCTGGCGTTCCTGATAAGGCTGTTCATTGAACCGATACTTATCGGGTTGGACGGCATGGAATACAATAAAACCCTGACAGACCTTATAAAAGAACTCTCCCTGCCGGCGGCCGGCTGGCACAAATATAAAAGCACACGGAAGCAGAATTTTGAAAAAGCCATTAAAGAATTAAACGCGCAGAAAACCGTTACCGGAAGGCCGATAATAGTGTCCATTGAAAAAGGGCTTTACGACTGGATGCTGTCGGCCAAGCTGGGCGGCGTAGTGAAATGCCTTGAATTACAGGCGGCTGGGCCCGCGGAGCGGCCGCAATGAGCCAAAATATTAAGTGCCTTGATCCGGAAGAAGAAGAAACCCTGCTGAACGTCTTGAGCAAGCGCAAAGACGCTGAGCGCGCGCATATGCTTTACCGCCTTATGCTTGTGACCGGGCTGCGCCTCGGAGAAGCTCTCCGGCTTAATATTGAAGACGCCTCCCGGACAAAAGTTAATGTCCAGGTAAAAGGCTGGACGCGCGACGGCGAAAAACTAGAGCGATTTAAAACAGTATATTTCCCCAAAGACCTGCAGGAGCGCCTGGCGCGGTTTCTTCGGTATAAACGCCGGCGCGGCGAAAGCCTGGCGCCGGCCGCACCGCTGTTCGTTTCCAGAGAGAGCGCCAGGCTCAGCTGCCGGCAGACACAAAGAGATTTTAAGAAGTGGCTCAAAGAAGCCGGGATCGAGGGCGAGTTCACGCCACACGCGCTAAGGCACACCGCCGCGACAAAACTATTAAAAAGAACCGGCAACGCCAAGCTTGTGCAGCGTTACCTGGGCCACTCGGACGTGGCGACGACGTTAAGGTTTTATGTGGATGTCTTCCCTGAAGACCTAAAGCTCGCGGCCGAGTTCTTAAGCGGAAAAGAGAAAGCAATACGATTTAGCGAATAAGAGAATCTGATATTATAGGATTAGGAAAAAGGAGATATCATGCCAGTCCTCTCTATGTTTTACGGGATTATCGTTCGTATGTTTCATTTTGACAGGGATAAGCATAAGGCGCCCCACATCCATGCCCAGTACGGCGATCAAAATGTGGTGATTGCTATTCCAAGCGGGCTTGTGTTAGGTGGAAGTCTCAAGGCCGCAAAGCTAAGGCTGGTCCAAGCGTGGATTGAAATTCATAAAGATGATTTGATGGCTGATTGGAAACTGGCTGTTGAAGGTCAGAAGGTTTTTAAAATTCAACCATTGAGGTGATGAAATGACTCCGCAAATCGCAAAAGTAGAAGTAATGCCTGGATATAAACTTTGTGTCCAATTCGGTAATGGGGAATCCAGACTATTCGATGTTGGACCTTACCTGAATAAGGGAGTTTTTAAAGAACTTAAAAACGAATCCTATCTTAAAAAAGTCCGCATTATTTCCGGCGGTGTAGATTGGCCTCATGAACAAGACCTAAGTGCAGACACGCTGTATTACCGCGGAGTTTCTCTTAAGAAGTCTAAAAAAGCGCTTCATCCGGCGCGTTAGTTTATGAGAAAGTACTCCAGGGGAATAATCTCGATCTCGCAGAATAAGGAGGGTATGCCAACATGCCAACATTTCAAGATTTAGGAAAAGAATACGCTACTTACATTAGGCAGCACATCGATTCTCCAACCTTGGTTTCTGATTTAATTGCAAATATTAAAACTCTACGATACACAAAATCAGGCGAGTCTTTAACAGAAGTTGATACCAACACACTGGTTTTAGAAATAGAAAAACAATTCTCTCCCGAAGCACAAGCCAAAGGGTTTAAGAACTTCGCCGAGGATAGTAGAAAATTTATTCAGATGATACAAATGATTAAAAAAGAACTGGGGAAAAAGGAATGACAAACACACCATTCTGGCTAACAATTATATCGCTTGTTTTTTCCCTAATAGCAATAGTGATTAGCTGTGCCGCGTATTCTGCGAACAAGCGGTCAAGCAAAGCGGCACTTTTGCATCAAGTGAAAAATTCTGTAGACAGTGCTAAAACACAAGTCGAAAACGTATCCATGAAACTGGCCCACTTATCTGCCAAATCAGGCTTAACCCAAGATGAAGGTCAAGAGTTAGCGAACCTAAAAATGATATTTGACAGTTCTGTGGAAAAAGTTTTAAACGCCTATGAGGATGGCTGTCAAAAGTATGAGGCGGATCTAATCCTTAGAGATGAATTTAAAAAGTCGTATTTTGAAGACATACGTGAATATGTGGCCAAGTTCCCTGAAAAGTTTTCTCCGCCGTTGACTCGTTATACATATATCACCAAACTATATACTCTTTGGCATAAACCGCATTAAGAACATGAAGGGGAAAATAGGGTCTCTTCGCTGGCGGTAAAATAAGATCGAGCTGACAGCCAAACTGGGCGGCGAAGAAAAATGCCTTAAATTACAAACAGCCCGACGTGAGGGACAAAATAATAAGGTAAGGGTGTGTGATGAAACAAAAGAAAGGGCACGTGTATATTCCAGAAGTAGAACTCGCGAAGGGCGCCACCCTGGACGCGGCCTCTTACGACAAAACCCAAAAGATTAAAGTCACCGTTGCAAAAGTGACAGTTGGCGGCATTCCCGGCCGCGCGGAGATCTCCGGAACAGCCACCGGCAGGATCGAGCCCGGCATCGATGGCACCATGGATTTATGGCTTTCGATCTTTCGCTATATGCGCCCTGATGGCACAACCGATCATGTCGCCGGCTGGAATATCCCAACAGTGCTAAAGCCTGGCCAGACCGCAGCCGCCACTGCAAAAGCCTTCGCGGAGTATATCAACGCCGGCACCAGGCCGTACCGGGCGACCGCCACCGGCGGCAAGATAAAAATAGTTTTCACTGAGAAGTAAATCAGGCTTAGGGCTGGGGGGAAGATGGATTGCTTTTTAAAACTCTTACGCAGTGTCGAAAGCCTTGAGAAGCGTCTCGGCTCTGCAGCAACAGCGGCAGACCGGGCCGGCTTTCGCCAATACCGCCGTTTCGCCAGGTGGAATATCTCACTTATCCGGCGCCGGGCGCGGAGCCAGTAAGCTTATGGGGAAAAGTTTAGTGTTAATATTTTCATTTCTCCTGGCCGTCTGTGCTATGGATGTTCTGGCGGCCGAGGCTAAGCCCGTTTATAAATGGGTTTCTGCCAACGAGTATTATTTTATCCTGCCAACGTCCCAGGACCTTTCCTTGTCGGGCGGCGGCGGCACCCTCAATGTTAAGCCCTGGGGTTTCGGCTTTCGGGCGGTAGGGAATGAAACTTTCTCCAAGACCGGCGGTCTGCAGTTCCAAAGCGTTAAAGTGGACAGCGCCAGAACCGGGCGAAACACCTTTTATCTTTGGGACCTCATGCTCGGGATGGAATACATAGCCCCGAAAGTCCAGGGGAAGCCTTTACGTTTTACCGCCTCGGCTGTGGCCGACCTGGGCATGTCCGATACAACGTTCTACGCGGCCCCGGTTATTTCTGCAGGGCTGCTTTACACGACCGAGGAATACGCCGATACTCCGACGGGCCTGACCTTTGATATTTATTACAGGCTTACCGATATCGATCTGGACAACGTGGGCGGCGGAGCCGGGATGCTCAAGCCGGCCCTGGGCTTCAAAGTCGGCTACATCTTCGAGGGTTTCTGGACGACAAAAGAGAAGACAGCCGGCTGAAATAAAGCGGTAAATAAGATAGTCATGGGAGGTAATATGGGGTTAATGATCCATTCATTGGGCGAGTTACCTATCGAAGCAAAAAGGGAATACTATCTTTACCTTTTAGATTATGGCTGGGATGAACCTTTAGCGGACGTCTTGTATAAAAATTTTGGAAAGATGGCTGATTTAGCATCACGGCACGCCGCTGTTGTTATGAGAGGTACAGTCGGCAATCATTTCACCGACGAAGTTTTATCCTGGCACCATGTGAATGGTCAACCAGCCGAAGAAATACTGCCAGCGATATTAATAACCACAATCCATCCGCAGTATTTTCAGTTGCATACAGAAAAACAAGAGCCTTCATCGGCTGCCCGGATGCTGCTTATTCCTCTCCGTAAAGCATGTAAGAATACTTCTGATGTGGTCATCTTGATTGAAAAAGTATTTAGAGACATAAAAGATAAAAAAGGACTCCCGGACTTTGAAGTGGCTAAAGAATTAAAGAAAGGTAAGCGGGGTGCTTTTCTTGATGCGCTGATTCTCCAGCCCAATTTTGCAGGGATGGGGCTTGATTTAAAAGCATTTGCGAAGTTCTTCAAGTTGAAATAAGTGTTTAGCCAGCGCTGCGGCAAAAACTAGGGGGAGCGGTCCCCCAAAAGCCCCAAATCACCCACCTAGAATAGGGCACTATTTGGCCTCTTTTTGATACTCTAAAAACACCCCTTGAAATAGGCTGTTAGCCTATATCAGCCTAAAAAAGGTTGTTAAACAGCTATATTTGATTATATACTCTTTTCTATGACAAAATCCCTCGGAGAACGCCTCCGGAAAGCCGGCATCCGCCATTACGACGAACTTATCCACGACCAGGACAAAGACTGGCTCGTAAAGAATTTCAAACCCGACGGCGCCAGCCTCTACCCGGTCAACGTCTCCCGGCTCATGCGCAACCTGGTCTGGCAGATGAAGGAGCGCATCGCCGCCGGCGAGAAGGAATTCCACGAACTGATCCGCACCTACTGGTATATGTACATCAAGTCCACGCTCGCCCGGGCGGACTCGCTTTCCAAAGACACCGACCAGTATAAGAAGCTCACTGAAAACATTGCCGACATGGTGAGAGTCTTCCAGCTCATGACCTATAAGGATATCGGCTTCCGGGACGAGAACGAGGCCAACAAGAAAGTCGGCGTAAACGCCAACTTCATTCCCTTCTCGGAGAAGCTCGGCCACTTCGGCTATCTCACCGAGCTCCAGCAGCAGCACAACGTTTCCGTTATCGCCCTGGGCGGCCAGCCCTCGGTGATGAACGTCGAGTACTTCGTGGACGACCTGAAGAAAGTGAAGACCGGCCAGGTCCTGGCGGACCGGCCCATGATGCTGCGCCTGCCGGCACCGGCCGCAAAGATAAATCTCAGGCGTTCGTTCTACCTCTACAGCATAGTTGACTACGACCCCTCCGGCTGGATAATCCGGGACGCCTTCATAAAAAACCTCAATCACTACAAGATTAAAAACACCAAGGTCTACGACCTGATCAACCCTGACATGCTCACCCCCGAGCAGATCATGCTGGCCCGCTATCCCATCCGCGCCGGTGCCGACATGGCAGCCAAAAACAAGAAGTGGCTCGCGGACGTTTCAGCGCGGCACTACAAGAACCAGAAGTACCTGGTCGAAGAGAAGAACGGCAAGGTGACGCTCTACGGCCTCGAAGCCGAATCTATATCCACCGCCAAGTTGACCGAGACGCTAGACGTAGTCATGGTCCCGATCATAGGCGGCAACGAGGAAGCCCTGAAGATCTACGAGATGAAGAACCTGAACCAGGCTATTAAAGACCTGATGGTATTCAAGCTTACTCACCCCGAAACGGAGGCAGCTCATGGCCGCTAAAACAGGAATCGTTAAGCCCACCACAGTTAAAGCTTACATCACCACGGCCAAGAAGATGCGCTCCCAGGCGTCGGCGGTGAAAAAGTTTATAGACGACTTCGATGTTGTCGTCGAGGCCGTCATTGTTGAAGCCGTCGCCTTGGCTAAAGCAGCCAAGCGCAACACCGTCATGAAAGCTGATATGGCAGCGGCTATAGAAAAATATTTAAAGAAGACCGACCTCACCTGGGACCAGACCGCGGCCTCGGTTATCAAACACAACCCCACCGACCTGGGGAAGATCTCCAAGACCATCCTGGAATGGATCGCCGCGCACGAAGCCGGCACGAAGCGGAAGCGCAAATGAACCAGAGCCAGCTTGCCCGGGCGATCGCCAAGGAGTTCTTTCTCTCCCTGGTGGACGCCACCGCGATCATAGACTCGATCCTGGCGAAGATGGCCGGCAGCCTCCGGAAAGGCGAGCGGGTTTATTTTAAAGACTTCGGCTCTTTCACCAAGAAGATACGCCCCGGCCGCCATGTCCGGCACCCCAAGACCGGCCAGCTCATCTGGGTACCGCCCTGGCCGGACGTGGACTTCAACCCGGCCAAGGGTCTTCTGAAAGCCAAGCGGCGCTGAGCTCCCCAGATCTACGCCCCCATACAACCGCCGCCGGCAGCGCCTGGCACCGCTTTCCCGGCCTAAACGACCCTTTCCCCCTAAACGCCTTAAAAGCGCGTTTACAGCCATCTTAGGTCTGAGGAAACGGCCCTTCGCGGCCAGCCGCGCCGCCTTCCCCGCTTGCGCGGTAAAGGCGGCGCAGCCGGACGCGGGGCCGCTCTTCACGAAGTAGAGTTCCCCATAAAAAGGAAAGCCGGCCAGACCTGCGCTTCGCTTAGGCCAGGCCGGTTCCTTACAACGACCACGCCTGAGCGGGCAGCTCCCCCCGCCTCCCACGACAATGAAACGGCCCTACGCGGCCAGTAGCCCAACCTTTCCCGCCCAGCTTTTAGGCGGGAAAGGTTGCGCTCTTTGGCCGTTCGCCCCACCGCCCCGGCCTGCTGGCCGTGGCGCTCGCCCGCCAGGCGGGCCAGTTCGTGGGGCCTCCGGGCCGCACCTTATGCCCCGCCCCTGGCGCGGCCGCGCGCCCCCCTTGCCGCCTTCGGCGCCAAGGCCCGCGCTAACGACTGCGGCCTTGCAAGAAATAAGGAAGGGGCAAGCTTATACGCAAGTGTATTTGTTTTGCGGTCCGGAAGCGGCAATACGGCGGGGAATTCCGCGAAGCGCGGAACCGGGCAACTTAGAAGCGATAATATATATATTATCGTAAGTTGCCCTTTCCCCGCCGTATTGCTTCGCCACTGCGCCCGCTCCGTTCCTGATAGATTTTAAGGAGGCGGGCGGGCTTGGGTTAACATAACCCTGTTATGTTAACTTCCGGACCGCAAAACAAATACACTTGCGGTGGAGTTCCTTTATAAAGCGGAGTTCCTTATGGCGGCCCTCCGCAGCCGCAGCCCAGCCGCCCAGCCCGGCCAGGGTTGCCGGCCAGGGGGGGCGGCTCGGCTGCGGCTGTTCGCCCCACCGCCGCGCCCTGCGGTCGCGGCGCCCGCCCGCCATAGGCGGGCCGGTTCGTGGGGCTCTCCGGGCCGCCTTTATCCCCGCCCCTGCGCGGCCGCGCGCCCCCCTGGCCGCTGACGCGGCCAGGCCCGCGCCAACAACCGCGGCCTTGCAAGAAATCGGTATACTGCATCTTATGCTCGCGGCGTCGCCCTTTGCCCGTCGCTAACGCGGCGGGCAAGCGCTCCGCTCGCTCGCCGCGAAAAGTGATAAACTATATAAGAATTAAAAAGCTAATAGGGTAATCAAAAAGAGGATTATATGAAGATTGAATCTACAGACCAAGATATTCGAAACCTCCTTTCCTCCGGATACTATCGGATTCCCCGTTTTCAACGGCCGTACTCATGGCTCCGGGAACACATACAAGAATTTTGGGATGATATTGTGCGTGATAATCCGTCCGATTATTTCATCGGTTCAATGGTCGTTTTCAAAGAGGGGAACCAGCGGTATGGCCTTGTAGACGGTCAACAGCGTATGACCACAATTACAATACTTCTTGCCGTTTTGAGAAACGCTCTTGACGCTCTAGATCTTAAAGACATGGCTAGTGGGATTCATGCTCTTATTGAAAGACGTAATATTGACAATAAGGAAGAGTATGTATTATCAACAGAAACATCGTACCCGTTTTTTCAAGACCATATTTTAAATCGTGGTGTGCCTGAACTGGAAATCGGTCCAATGCACGAAGAAGCTAATCTTAAAACAGCATATGACCAATTAAAGATTTTAGTTGATGGCGTTGTTGAGAGTATTATGGGTGATCCAGGACTGACAGATGACCAAAAAAAATTAAAAGTTAAGAACCGCCTCACCGAAATACGAGACGCGCTACTGAATCTTAAGGTTATTTTTGTCAAAATGGATAACGAAGATGATGCATATATAATTTTTGAGACATTGAACACGCGAGGCAAAGATCTTAGTTTGACTGACTTAGTTAAGAACCATATCACGAAACATCTTAAAACCAAAAGTGCTTCTGTTGATCAAACGAAGATTAAATGGAGTCGCATACTTGAAACAATCGAAGGTTCCACATTTGAACTCTCCACAGATTCATTTATTCATCATTTCTGGCTCTCCCGGTATGATTATTTACCAGAAAAAAGGCTTTTTAAAGAATTAAAACGTAAGATAGGAAAGACAGAGGCGAAAAAGTTTCTCGAAGATCTTGTTGCGGATGCGGTTTTATATCGTGGTATTCATGAGGTCTCGTTTGGTAAGTGGACTAAACAAGAGCGCCGCATCGCTGATGCTCTTCGTGCTCTGCAATTGTTTCGTGTTGTACAACAAACGCCTTGCGTTCTCTCTCTTATACGTGCATATAAAGGGAAAAAGATAAAAATGAAGGGTGTTCAGGATGCAATAGTTGTCATAGAAAAATTTCACTTCCTTTTTACGGCAGTAACCTCTCAGCGTTCATCTGGTGGTATTTCTGGAATGTATGCGGCACTAGGACGACGGCTCTTTGAAGCGACTGATAACATTACTACTCTTGCAGTAATCACTGACTTAAAAACCAAACTGCGTGGGAAAGTACCGTCTATTGAAGAGGTAAAAGCTCTATTCCCAGAAATATTGTATACCGATAACCTTACAAAACACAGGAATCTTGTAAAGTATATCCTGATGGGTTTAGATCAAAGCGGGTCTGTCGGTGTGGTAATTGATAAAGACGCGATGACTATTGAACATTTGGTTTCACAAAGTCGTATTGGTATAGGTGATTTTACAGAACAGGTTGTGGGGCAACTTGGCAATCTTATTTTGGTGTCTAGTAAGATGAATGAAAAACTCCGTAACAAACCGTTCGCTGAAAAAAAGCGACTACTTGTTGCAGACGGCTTTAAATTACCCCCGAAAGTGGCAGCTGCTACTGATTGGACTGTAAACGACATAAAGACTAGAACACAAGACATGGCTACTGAAGCGTTTGATAAGGTATGGAAGATTTAATATATGCGCCCGCAGTAGACTGCTAAATAAAGCAACACTTTTACGATAGGGGGAGGGTAGGGCGGGGGCAGCCAGGAGAAATTTAACCCGGGGTTTTGGTCTTAAATATCCGTATATCCATATATACGGATATCCCCCCCCCATCCTTGACTTTTCCCTGTTTTATGGTACAATACCCTTAATTATTAAGGGTATTGTATATGACCAACAACCGCCACAGCCATAAAGAAACATTTGAGCGCCTCTACAAGATCGCTGAGGGGCAGGGCGGTTATTTCACAACCAAGCAGGCGGAGGCGGCGGGTTTCAGCCAGAAAAACCACGGCTACCATGTCCGGACGGGCAACTGGATCAGGGAGCGCCGCGGAATTTATCGCCTGGCCAAGTTTCCGCCGGCGGAACGGCCAGACCTCATGTTTTGGTGGCTGTGGTCGCGCAATCGTAACGACAAGCCGCAGGGCGTCTATTCACATGAAACGGCGCTGAGCCTTTATGATCTTTCGGATATCAGTCCGGCCAGGCTGCACATGACTGTGCCTAGCTCTTTTCAACGCAGGAGCACCCTGTCCAAAACCCCGGTCCTTCACCGGGGCAGTGTACACAAAGACGATATTGAGACCAGATTCGGCGTTAAAGTGACCGGGGCGCTTAAAACCATCGCCGATCTTCTGGTCGTCCGCACGGTCCAGATGGATCACATGCAGCAAGCGGTGAAGCAAGCGTTCCAGCTCGGGCTCATTACCCACACGGAACTGGCCCGCGCCAAACGGATTCCTGCCGCCATAAAGAAAGAAATCGAGCAACTCAGGGGAGACCAATAATGGACAAGCCGAAGAAGTATGCAACCCCGACGGCGTTCCGCCGCGCCTTAGAAGACCGACTTAAACAAAAAGCAAAAACCGAAGAATTAGATCTCCAGCGTCTTATGCGGGAGGTATCTTTTGATCGCCTGTTGGCTCGTCTGTTCGCCCGGAAAGACGCGGCATGGATTCTTAAAGGCGGCTATGCCCTGGAATTGCGGATGAAAGAAGCCCGCGCAACCAAGGATATAGACTTGGCCCTTCGGCATTCACTGGGCACAGAGAAAGATCAGCCCCTTAAAACGGTGATCCTTGAGGCGCTCGCGGAATCAGCGGCCCGGGATCTGGGCGATTTCTTTTCTTTCAATATCGGCGAGGCCATGCTGGACCTGGATGCGGCGCCCTATGGCGGAGCCCGCTTCCCTGTTGAAGCCCGCCTGGACGGCCGGACTTTCGTGCGCTTTCACCTCGATGTCGGCGCCGGCGACGTGGTGCTTGCGCCGTTTGATATGACACACGCCCATGATTGGCTTGAGTTCGCCGGGATACCCGGCGCGGAGTTCCCCACTATTTCGCGGGAGCAGCACTTCGCGGAGAAGCTTCACGCCTACACTCTGCTACGGCAGACGCCAAACTCCCGCGCGAGGGATCTTATAGACATGCTTCTGCTGATCGGCTCCGGCAAGATGGATCGCGCCAAGGTCCGGCAAGCATTGAGCGCCACTTTTAAACGGCGAAAGACTCACCCCTTGCCGGTATCTCTCGACCGGCCGCCCGCCGCATGGAAGGCGCCCTTCGGGGCATTGGCTGGCGCATGTGGACTGTCCGCTGATTTGGAAGCGGCGTTTGAAATTTTAAACTCCTTCTATTCCAAACTGGCGGCTTAGATATCCGTATATACAGATATACGGATATCCCCCCCACCTGCCGCCGCGCCCACTGGCCGCCGCCGGCGGCCAGGGCCGCGCTCATAATCGGTGACCTGGCAAAGAAGCAGTCGCAATTTGTTCAGGGCACTGAACAAATTGTATTTAAAGCGAAAGCCTCTTGTTTTACCAACACATTTTTACAACAGTTAAGCCGCCTTCACCCTCCACAACGGCAGAGCGCCCCTTTTGGATATCCGTATATATGGATATACAGCCATCCCGGCCGGCGGCCGCTCCCTGTTCGCCTTCTCACCTTAAAAGCGAACTTCCCCCCATTTTTGAATTCCCCCTCCCTGCAGCGCCTTGCTTAAATATGCGCCCATGGTTCGCCTTTTTTGTAGAATATGTACTATGTACCAATACAAACGGGAACCATTAACGAACGAAAATGCTGATAAGCTTGCAAACGCCTGCCGCTCCGGAATAGAGAAAGTGGTTATTTCAACGCTGCTCGATACCGGGCTTCGCGTTTCAGAGCTGGCCGGCCTGACCAAAGAAAACATCCTCTGGCAGGATCGCCGGCTGCGCGTATACGGCAAGGGCGGCCCCTACGGCAAGAAAACAAAACGCCGCATCGTGCCGCTTACCGAGAGAGCCTTTACTGTTCTGTCGCATTATTTTTCATTAAACGACACCTTCGGCTACAGCGTCAGGGGAATCCAGAAGCTAGTCCGCCGCGTTTCAAACCGCGCCGGCATCTCCCAGAAGGTTTCCCCCCACGTGCTACGCCACACCTTCGCCTCTACCTGTATTAAAAAAGGCCTTAACACCCGCTACCTGCAAATGTTTATGGGCCACGACCACCTGGCTACAACGGAAATTTACTTAAACGTTTCCCCGGAAGATGCCTGCGCGGAATTCAAGAAACGCTTTTAACTTCCCTTATGGATTTATTAGGCAGACAACTTCTTGACAGCAGCCGCCGATATTCGGTATATTTAGATATCCGTATATATGGATATACGGATATATTATAAGGGGGCACCTTGATAATCGCGATTTCAAACCACAAGGGCGGCGTAGGCAAAACCACTACCGCCCTTAACCTTGCAGCTTCCCTGGCCAACCTCAAGAAAAGTGTTCTCTTAATAGATTTTGACCCGCAGGCCAGCCTTACGATCTCAACCGGGCACAATCCCGATTCGTTCCAGGAGAATATTTACACTTCTCTTGTTAACGACAAACCGCTCTCATTGGTTATTCAAACAACTTCCATAGAGAATGTTTCAATAATCCCGTCCAATATAGACCTTTCAGCTTTTGAAGTCGAGCTGCAAACAACATTATCCAGAGAATTTAAGTTAAAACACGCAGTCCAGAAATTACCGCACTACGACTTCATCATTATTGACTGCCCGCCGGCGCTCGGGAATCTGACCATAAACGCCTTAACCGCCTCTAATATGGTTTTAGTTCCTGTTCAGGCCGAATACCTGGCGCTCCGGGCCCTGCAGAAACATAACGACCTGGTTGACCTGGTCAAGAAGAACACAAACCCGAAGATCCATTGTAAATACCTTATTACCATGTTCAGCAAAGGTACACTTCACGCCAACGAGGTTTTAACAGAAGCGCATAGCCTCTATAAAAACATCTTCAAAACCGTTATCCCGCGGACAATAAAATTCCCGGACGCGGTCACGGCCGGCAAGGCCCTTATCCAGCTTATGCCGGCAGCGTCAGGCGCGGAAGCTTATAAATCAGTCGCCAAGGAGTTAATATGAAAAGAGTTTCAATAATCGGCAAAGGAAAGGGTGAACCGGCTCCCGCGCCGGGCGGGGGGGTAAACACATTCTTTGCACACAAAGCCCCTGCACAGACCACTAAGAAAAAGCTGCTCTTTTCTTTGCCGGTAGAGGTCGCCGAGAAATTAACCGATGTTTACTATGAACTTAAAAAAGCGCGCAAGAATATAGATAAAAGCGAAATTGTCGCGCTGGCGCTGACCACCCTGCTTGAAGATTTTAAAAACAAGAAAGAGCATAGCGTTCTTTACAAGCACAGTTCACGCTAGATATCCATATATCCGGATATACAGTAATCCGTATATCCGGGCGGCGTTTTAAAAAAGATTCTCTATGCCAAAACTAACCGAACCCGAGCAGCAGGAGATCGCCCGCTATATTGCGGCGGGGAAACCCTTGCCGGACAAGTACCGCTTTCTGCTGTTTGAGGACAAGCGCGAGGTGGAGCTGGTCTGGAATGGAAAGACGAGCGAGGTTTGTAATATCGTCCTGCCGTTCCAAGTCATCGAGCAGGTGGACGAACCGCGCGCCGAGAAGCCGGAGGATACAGGCCTTCAGCTTGATTTATTTGACACTCGCGGCCGGCAAACGAAAGGCTGGACGAATAAGTTGATTTGGGGCGACAATAAACTAATCCTTTCCAGTCTAAAGAACGGCCCGTTACGCGAGGAGATTGAGAAGCAAGGCGGTCTGAAGCTTATCTACATCGACCCGCCATTCGACGTTGGCTCGGATTTTTCGATGGATATCGAGATCGGCGGCGACACCTTCACGAAGAAACCTAACATCCTCGAAGAAATCGCATACCGTGATACCTGGGGCCACGGCGCAGACTCTTTTATCGCCATGATTTACGAACGGCTCATCCTAGCACGCGACCTACTCGCTGACGATGGGAGCATTTATGTGCATTGTGATTGGCGTATGGTTGGAGCTTTAAGATCCATAATGGATGAAGTGTTCCATCATTTTGAAAACGTTATCTCGTGGAAACGTTCAGCATTAGCAGCCGCTGTCAAAACCCAATGGCGTAATAGCCAAGATTTCATCTTATACTTCTCTAAGTCAGGACGGCACACCTTTATCCCACAGTACGGCGAGTACTCCGAGTCCTCTAAGAAACACTACGCCCAGAAGGATGCCCGTGGTGTGTTTCAGCCGGTTCCTATACTCGCGAGTGGGAGATCTGGTGGAGATACCGGAGCGGTTTGGCGTGGGGTTGACCCAAATAGACTTGGAAAAAACGGCATGCACTGGCTTAAGGATCCAAAGGTTCTTGATGAGTTAGACTCCAAAGGTCTTATTTACTGGCCCGCCAAAGAGGGTGGAACGCCGCGTCTTAAGTACTACGAGGATGAGGCAAAAGGCGTATATGTATCTGATTTTTGGGATGATATTGATGTGATTAATTCGATGGCTGATGAATATCAAGGTTACAACACCCAAAAACCAGAAGCCCTTCTTGAACGTATTATTAAAGCCTCATCCAATGAAGGCGACTTGGTCGCCGACTTCTTCTGCGGTTCGGGCACCACGGCTGCTGTAGCAGAGAAGCTCGGCCGCAAATGGATTGCCAGCGATTTGGGCAAGTTCGGCATTCACACTACGCGCAAGCGGATGATTGGCGTGCAGCGGCAGTTGAAAGAAGAGGGGAAGGACTACCGCGCCTTTGAAATCCTTAACCTGGGCAAGTATGAGCGCCAGCACTATATCGGCGTCAACCCTAATCTGCGCGAAGCCGAACAGCAAAAGCAGTTGGCGGCGAAGGAAGCCGCTTTTCTCGATCTGATTCTGCGGGCTTACCGCGCGGAGAAGACCACCGGCTTCGCCAGCTTCCACGGCAAAAAGGCCGGGCGGCTGGTGGCAGTCGGGCCGGTGAATCTGCCGGTAACGCGGCTGTTCGTGGAAGAGATCATCCTGGAATGCCGCAAGAAGCATATAACCAAGGTGGACATTTTGGGTTTTGAGTTTGAGATGGGGCTGTTCCCGAATGTACTGGACGAGGCGCGGGTTAAAGGGATCGATATCTCGCCGAAATATATCCCCGCCGAAGTCTTTGATAAGCGGGCTGTAGAAAAAAACCAGGTGGTCTTTCACGACGTTTCATTTATTGAGGTTAAACCGCTTATAAAAGCAAAAAAAGGCGAATGTAGCGTGGGTGTGGAGCTGACGGATTTTTCGGTGTTCTATTCGCAGGACTCCATTGCCAACGCCGAGGCGGAGATCAAGAACAAGGGGAGCCGGATCGTTGTTGAGAAGGGCCAGATCGTGAAGGTGAGTAAGGACAAAGACGGCATCGTCACCCGCGAAGTGCTCACCAAGAACTGGACCGACTGGATTGATTACTGGGCGGTGGATTTTAATTTTGAGAGCAAACGCGAGATTATCCGGGTAAAGAATGAGGACACCGGCGAATGGGAAGAACGCTGGACCGGAGATTACATCTTTGAGAATGAATGGCAGAGCTTCCGCACGAAAAAGGACCGGGCGCTGGAACTAAAAAGCGTCTTTCATGAATGCACTCCGGGCCGGCGCAAGATCGCGGTCAAGGTGGTGGATATTTTCGGCAATGACACCATGACGATTATTGAGGTGAGCGCGGGGAAGAATGGGGGGAAGAAATAATGGCGCTGCATAAAGACTTCCCGCAATCCCCGCACGCAATTCTCGACCCTGGCATCCGCTGGTTTCCCGCTGATGAGGCGTTGCGGGCGAGCAGCATGGAAAAACTCATGCCGCCGCTCGTTGCGGAACTGCGCCGCAAGGTAAAAGAGTTCCGGGACAGTGGCTATGTGGGCGCGGCCGGCACCAGCCGGAGCTTGCTTAATTGGTGGTTCAAAACGCCGCACTTGCTGCAAAAGGCTGTCGGGACCATGGCGGAGTTTCAATACTACTTCGCCCAGCGCGAGGCGTTGGAGACAATTGTCTACCTCTACGATGTGGCGGGGGTTAAAGACAAACACGATATGATGCGCTTTGATGCAAGCGGCCTTGTCTCTGGTGGTATGTTTGACGAGACCTGGCGGCGGTTCGTGGTGAAGATGGCGACGGGCAGCGGTAAAACCAAAGTATTAAGCCTGGCGCTGGCGTGGAGTTTTTACCACAAGCTCTACGAGCCGGAATCTGAGTTGGCGCGCAACTTCCTGGTTATCACGCCTAACATCATCGTACTGGACCGGGTTTACCGGGATTTCCAAGGGCTCCGTATCTTCTTTGAAGATCCGGTGCTGCCGGATAACGGGTTTGACGGCCGCAATTGGCATGACGATTTTCAATTGACGCTTCATCTGCAAGACGAAGTTCGCATCACTCGGCCTACAGGTAATATCTTCCTGACCAATATCCATCGGGTTTATTCCGGCGACGACATTCCGCCGGCGGCAGATGATGAAGACATGCGGGATTATTTTTTGGGCAAGCGGCCCACGGGCGCAACCACGGATTCCAAGGTGGACCTGGGCATGATCGTCCGGGATATAGACGAGCTGATGGTGTTGAATGACGAAGCGCACCATATTCACGACCCGCGCATGGCCTGGTTTAAATCTATCGAAGATATTCACAACCGGCTGAAGCAGAAAGGGGCGGCCCTTTCCATGCAGGTTGACACTACGGCCACACCCAAGCACGACAACGGCGCCATTTTCGTGCAGACCGTGGCCGATTACCCGCTGGTGGAGGCCATCTCGCAAAACGTTGTTAAACATCCCGTTCTGCCTGACGCGCCCAGCCGCGCCAAATTGCAGGAGCGCCAAAGCGCGAAGTACACCGAGAAATATACTGATTATATTCACCTGGGCGTGCTCGAATGGCGCAAGGCATACACCGAACACGAGAAGATGGGTAAGAAAGCGATCCTTTTCGTGATGACCGACGACACCCGCAATTGCGACGATGTCGCCGCGTACCTAGAGGGGCACTACCCGGACTTAAAGGGCGCCGTGCTGGTTATTCACACCAAGAACAATGGCGATATTTCCGAATCCGCCTCGGGTAAAGACAAAGAAGAACTGGATACCCTGCGCAAACAGGCCAATGAGATTGACGGGATGGACAGCCCGTACAAAGCTATTGTTTCTGTAATGATGTTAAAAGAAGGATGGGATGTTCGCAATGTTACCACAATCGTAGGCCTGCGCGCCTACGCCTCCAAGAGCAATATTCTTCCCGAGCAAACGCTCGGCCGGGGATTGCGCAAAATGTACCCCGGCGACGTGGAAGAGTACGTCAGCGTGGTCGGCACTAATGCTTTTATGGAGTTCGTAGAATCTATCCAGGCTGAAGGCGTGGTGCTGGAGCGCAAAGCAATGGGTGAAGGGACCGGGCCCAAAACTCCGCTGGTGGTGGAGATCGACAAAGAAAACACCAGGAAAGACATTTCCGCGCTGGATATTGAAATCCCGGTGATGACGCCCCGCGTTTACCGGGAATATAAAAGCCTGGGCGATCTGGATATCGCCGCTATGGGGCACCAGAAATTAACCTGCCTGAAATTCAGCGCAGAAGAACAGCGGGAGATCGTTTTTAAGGACATCGCCACCGGCGATATTACGCATACCACTATTCTTGACACTGCCGGCATTGCCGATTACCGCAGCGTGATCGGCTATTTCGCGCAAAGTATTATGAAGGATTTGCGCCTGGTTAGTGGTTATGACGTGCTGTATGGCAAGGTTAAGGCATTTGTGCAACAGGAGTTGTTTGACCACCCGGTGGAACTGGAAGACCCCAACACCTTACGCAACTTGTCGGAACTGGCCGCCACCAAAATCCTGATCGAGAGTTTTAAAAAAGCTATCAATGCGCTGACCGTCCGGAACAAAGGCGACGCTGAAATCCGGGATACGATAAAGTTGCGCCAGACCCGGCCTTTTGTGGCTAAGGAACAAGGCTACCTTGTCCCGAAGAAAAGCGTCTTTAACCGCATCATTGGTGACAGCCAACTGGAACTTCGGTTTGCCGCATTCCTGGAGGATTGCGACGACATTGTTTCTTATGCCAAGAATTACATGGCCGTGCATTTTAAGCTGGACTATGTAAAAGCCGATGGCGATATTTCCAATTACTACCCGGATTTTATGGTCAAACTGTCCACTAAGCGGATTATTATTGTGGAAACCAAAGGGCAGGAAGATCTGGACGTGCCGCTAAAGATGGCACGGTTGCGACAGTGGTGCGAGGATATTAATCGTGTTCAAAAGGACGTGGAATACGATTTTGTTTTTGTTGACCAGGAAGGTCTTGATAAATACAAGCCTACTTCATTCCGGCAATTATTTGAGGGGTTCAGGAAATACAAAGACGGATACTGTGATCAGGCAACAATATGAAAGAGAAAACCCAACACCACGAATTTTTTAAGCAGTTTAAGGACAAAGGCGATTTAGTGGAGTACATGAAAACCCATACCCCAGAATCGGAAAAACGCCCATTCGACACCCCTGGCATGTGTTGCGGGTGGTGCGAACGCCCCATAGATTCAGGCATAGAGATTGGAAAAAATAATTATTCCGCTCTTTGTCCTAAGTGTTTTGAATACTCGGCTGCCTGGAATAAAGAAAAGGGGACCAAATATTGAATATTTGCGGGGAAAGTTATCCACAACCCCCTAAAAGCTATGGGCTTTGGGTTGCATTTAGGGTAAAAAGCTATGGCATTCGGGTTGCATTTAGGGTAAAAGCTATGGCATTCGGGTTGCATTTTAGGCAAAAGCTATGGCATTCGGGTTGCATGGCTCCCTATGAAAAACAGGGCTCTAGAATAAACGGTCTTTAGAATATAACGATTAGAATCGTTGCGAACGATTTTTTAGACCGGTCAGGTGGGGAACCTATGGGAAACTACATAATTGAAGACATTATCCGGCTTACCGGGGACGCTAAAAGTAGGGCTTTCTGGGAAAAAGCGGTCCGGCTTTTAGGTGAAAATATTGTTGCAGAAGAATTCAGCGAGCTGAAATATCAGATGCAGACCAAAGCTGTCCGCGAGCCCAGAAAATACCTTACAGCTTTATTAAAGAAAAGACTTAAAGCCAGGGAAATTGAAAAGGGGAAACAACACCCATCATCCGCGCCGGAGAAGTTAAAGACCTATTTTGAAGAGAATCAGTTGGCTTTATTTTCCAGCTTAACACTGCCACATCCTGCCGGCCAGGCAGAAAAAAAAGTAATGGAGATCCCCTACAGCAAAGAAACGATCCCCTGGGCTACCTTTATAAGTTCCAATTTCTTCACGCTGTCCACCAATAAAGCCAAATCCGATGTTATCCAGGCGAAATTCCGGACCATGGACGGCGCGGTTACAGTCATTCCCATGCTTCGGGGCCGGATTAAACCTAATAGTAAAGAGTTGGGAATCCCGACCGTAGAGCATGCGCGTATACTCGCGGCGATAGAACACATTTGGGTACAACAAGGGGGTGCATACCATTCATATACTGATGCACCATCTGTTTGTTATTGCTATGTCTCAATCCGTGATCTTGCCCGGCTTTTAGGCTTAACCAGTTTTGGCGGCAGCAACTTGGCTCAGTTAACCTCTAAAGTGTGGGAATTGAAATACATGGGTTATTATCTTGACCTGGCTTCCCTGGGTTTTAAGAATACCATGAACCGCGGCTTTTCGCTCTTACACAGTGTTGAACTTGCGGAAGGGATGAAGCACGGCCAGATGGAAACCGTGTTGAAAGTTGAATTTTCAACACCGCTAAGTGCCCAGCTTATTAACCGGAAGGTAGTCAGCCGGCCCAAAGAAATTGCATATATCCAAAGCGAACTTTGGTTTCTTTTGAGATTATATCTTGAACCCCGGCTGATCTCTTTAGAGGCTGGCGCCGTTTACTCCAAATCTTTATTGGGCTTGATTGATGAGCTGGCGCTGCCGGCCGCCGGTTGGCATAAACGCCGTGACGCGCGCCGGCATGTGTTCCAGAAAGCCCTGAGTTCTATAAAAAACAAAACAACAACTGACGGCCGCAAAATAATAGTGAATATGGAAAAGGGCCTTACTGATTGGCTTTTGACCGCCCAGCTGGAACCTGCAGACGTAGCGGCGAAAGCCAGTTAGAGGGGGGGAACTATGAAAAAAAAGAAAGGGCATGTGTACAATCCGGAGATCGAGCTCGCAAAAGGCGCCACCCTGGACGCCGCCGCATACGACAAAACCCAAAAGATTAAAGTAACCGCCGCCAAAGTAACAGTCGGCGGCATCCCCGGCCGCGCGGAGATCTCCGGCATTGCCACCGGGTACATACCGGAAGCCGGGCTAGAAGGAACTTGCGACCTGTGGCTTTCCATATTCCGCTATATGCGCCCTGATGGCACAACCGACCATGTCGCCGGCTTGAATATCCCAATTAAGCTAAAGCCCGGCCAGACCGCGGCCGCTACAGCAAAAGCCTTCGCGGATTATATCAACGCCTGCACCAGGCCGTACCGGGCGACCGCCACCGGCGGCAAGATAAAAATAGTCTTCACTGTGAAGTAAATCAGATTCAGGGGGGGAGATGGATTGTTTCTTAAAACTCTTACGCAATATCGAAAGCCTTGAGAAGCGTCTCGGCTCTGCAGCAACAGCGGTCGACCGGGCCGGCTTTCGCCAATACCGCCGTTTCGCCAGGTGGAATATCTCACTTATCCGGCGCCGGGCGCGTAGCCAGTAAGCTTATGGGAAAAAGTTTCGTGTTAATATTTTCATTCCTCCTGGCCGCCTGCGCTTCGTGTGCGCTGGCGGCCGAAGCTAAACCCGTCTATAAATGGGTTTCCGCTAACGAGTATTATTTTATCCTGCCAACGTCCCAGGACCTTTCCTTGTCGGGCGGCGGCGACACCCTGAGCGTTAAGCCTTGGGGCTTCGGCTTTCGGGCGGTAGGGAATGAAACTTTTTCCAAGACTGGCGGCCTGCAGTTCCAAAGCGTAAAAGTAGACAGCGCGCGAACCGGGCGAAACACCTTTTACCTTTGGGACCTCATGCTCGGGATGGAATACATAGCCCCGAAAGTCCAGGGAAAGCCTTTACGGTTTACCGCTTCGGCCGTGGCCGACCTGGGCATGTCCGATACAACATTCTACGCGGCCCCGGTTATTTCTGCAGGGCTGCTTTATACGACCGAGGAATACGCCGATACTCCGACGGGACTGACCTTTGATATTTATTACAGGCTTACCGATATCGATCTGGACAATGTGGGCGGCGGAGCCGGGACGCTCAAGCCGGCCCTGGGCTTTAAAGTCGGCTACATCTTCGAGGGCTTCTGGACGACCAAAGAGAAGACAGCCGGCTGAAATAAGCGGTTAGGCAGCGCGGCGGCAAAAATTGAGGGGAGCAGTCAGTAATGAACCCCTAAACGGCCGCCAATAATCGGGCATGATCTGGCCTTTTCTACGGAGTCATAAAATACCCCCTGAAACAGGCTGTTAGCCAGTTTCAGCCTAAAAAGTTTTTTGCCTTATTTGTTTTTACCCTGCCTACAATATCCTGGTTGGAGAATGCGGCGGTAAACTTTAATATTCAGTCCCTGGGCAGCATCTGGTAGATTCCCGCGTCCATGGAATAGATGGCGGAGTCCTTCAGGTCTTCCTCGCTGTTGCTGTAGATGGACGCCAGATTTATGGCTTTTAACAGGTGTTCCCGGTAGATAGCCAGGTTCGCCTTCGACATGCGGACGATTATTCTTCTCCCGTCAACGCGCTTGGAACCCTCATGCCACTTTATCGCATGAGCGCGCAGGGCGGCCTTGATGGACGCCGTTGCCGGGGTTGCCGGCAGCAGCTCTACCAGTTTTTTTGCGAACAGCCCCTGCACCTTGTCCCCGGAGAGATCGGCCAGCCCCGCGGCGGCCAGCGCTTTGACAGCCTTCCTGACCACTTCAGGTTTGAACCCGGTAGCGTCCGACAATTCCCGGACCGTTACCCGGCCCGCGGTATTGAAAAGGAAGTACTGGCAAATATACGTCACCAGATCGCGGGCGCACAACTGCCATTGTTCTATCGTCAGATGGGCTTTGCGCTGCGCGATCGCCTGCTGAACCGCCGCTTCGGCCAGCTCCCTGCTTGGGAGGTCCGCGGCGGCGGCGGCCGGAGCCGACAGCGCCTCAAGCAGTTCGTCGGAGCCTGAGAGCGCTTTGAAATAGGCCCGTATCAGTTCCCTGGCCTTGGGGGAATGCTGCTCCAGGCCCAGGGCGGCTATGATCGCCTTAAGGCGCCAGCTCTTGGGCAGTTTCTTCCCGCGTTCCAGGTCCCAGTAACTTACAAAGGCAAAACCCAGGCTTTTGCTGCCGCCGACGCTCTTGAAGAATTGATACGCGCCGGAATAACCCTGCTCTTTCCTTATCCTGGACAGGACGCTGCCGAATGCTTTTGCCGTAGTCATGCCTCAAGTATACAATATCGTTTAACCACAGGTTAAACGAAAAGCGATTTTGCTTAACTGCCGTTCCTGAATCAAAAAGCGACGCTTTCCGGGTCTTCGGCCTCAGGGAATTGGCCGTTAAACGGGGTAAACTTATATTAGGAAGTTCGGAACGCAGCGGGCTGAGCCCGGCAGGAAAAAACAAATGCGGTGCGTAATTAAAAGGAGAACAAATAATATGAAAAACGATAATTCGGTTCGCGGGTACGTTTCACTGGCGGTCATGACCGCCGTTCTTGCCGTTACCTCCGGAGTTGGCAGCGCGCGCGCCGCGGGCAGCGCCCTGGCGCAGCTTTTGGAGGGCAGGACCGCCGCAGTCCCCGCAAGCGTTTCTGCGCCCCGGCCGTCCGGCCGCGGCTACGGAGAGAACGCTGTCCATAACGGCCACGACTATAACGACAATAATAACCATGGGCACGACAATGACGGCAATGACCACGGCGGCGGCTGGTACCCCCAGGAGCATTTCGAGAACAGCGGCTGCAGGGATATAGAATTTACGGGCCCGGGCGCGAATTCCTGGAAAGGGACCATCTTCGCGGAAGAGAGCGGGCGCTGCCGCCCCAGCGGCGGGGCTTACGGCGCGATGGAGTGCCAGGTAAAAGACAGCTATGACCGCGAGGTTTCCGTGGCCATAGGGGCGAGGGACCTGAAACCGAACGAAACCGAGGTCCTTAAGGTCTGCATCTCCAGGTTCAGCGCCAAAGCCGATCTAAAAGGAATGTTTTACGAGTATACAGTGACAGCCAAGGATTCCGCCGGCGGTGTTTTCGGCGGCGCGCATTCCGAACTGTTCCTGGCGCCCGGCGCCAGAAAGCCTGTGCCCCCGGTCTCGAAAGAGGTGTCTTTCTCCGTAGCGCCTAACGCCGCGGGGAACCTGATGCTGACCGTAACGGACGGCGCTGCCGCCGATTTTGGCGGGGAGATAGTGATAACCGCGGACAACTTCACCGATATCGGGCTCAACCGCACTTTCAAGACCGCGCCCATCTACCAGCTGAAGCTGCTGGAAGTCAGCCGGCCGGGCAGCTATACGCTGTTCTTCTCCTATATGCGCTTCTGGGGGAGTCACCACAGCGAGATGGTGCGCCTTAACAAAACCTTCGAGGTCAAATAAGGGGCCCGCCGGGGACATTAACGGATAGGAAGTTCGGAACGCCGCGGGGTAAGCAGCGGCAAGCATTAAAAGAACACGACGGTAATTAAGCTAAGGAGAATAAATAGTATGAAAAACAATAATTCGGTTCGCGGGTACGTTTTACTGGCAGTGATGGTTCTTTCTGCGGGACAGTCCGCTTCGGCCGGGGTCAACTTCGATCAGGGCGTGGATGTGGGGAGCTTTATAAAGGAAGCAGCCGCTTCCGATATTAAGGCGCCGGAGGCTAGATCCGCGTTCCCGACTGATATCACCCGGGACTGCAAGAAGGTAACTTTTACCCAGGCGGACCCGCTGGCCTCGGCGGAAATTCCGCTGCTCAGCCGGGAAACCGGGCAGGACTGTATAAACTATGGTTATCCGGTGGGCCAGATCTGCACGCCTATCTTCAAGGACTACACGGCGAACGCAAAGATCGTAATCACCGCGCCCCGCGAACTGAAGCCGGGCCAGAAAGAAGTATTCGAAGTCTGCCTGTGGGGCTCGTTCCTGGATATGCGGCCAGTCTCCACGGTCTATAAATACTCGGTGAACCGGGTGCTGAACGTGTTCCAGATAACGCCGCAGGGCACGGTTCAAGCCGGGAACGCCAAAAGCGCCGAGGAACTCTGCATGCTGGCTATGGATACGGCCAACAGCTGCATTTACCAGTGCAAGGACGGCTCTTTCCTGTCCAAGCCCAATCCGTTCCCGGGCCTGAACACGGATATCCCGTTCCACGGCTGCCGCCCCTCAACGCCCAAGTTCTAAGCGGCGAATTTGAAATGCGGGGATATAATAGCCGGCCAAGCGCGCCGCGAATTATGTCCCCGCGGCTGCGTGAGAGGATGTGCCAGGGGCCGCCCGTCCGTGCAGGCTGTTCGTTTACGAGTTTGTTTTAAAGAAAGGCGCCTGTTTTTTGTACTATTACGGTTAAGGAAGAGCTTTTCACGGAGGGACCTCCATAAACCACCGCCGATAATCGGGCATGATATGGCCTTTTTCACTGAGTCAAAAAACGCCCCTTGAAACAGACTGACAGTCGTTCAGTCTAAAAAAGGTGTTGCAAGAGAATAGAAATGTCCTGGTTTGCGTAGAGTAGAACTGTCCTAGTCATAGTTTTTCTTTTTTGCTTCTTTTTTATTTTTGTTTATCCTGTGGATAGTGTCTACAAACAGGGAATTGGGGCCGATAGCGCCCGTCTTGTCGGGAAGACGCCCCAAACCGCCGCTAATAATCGGGCATGATTTGGCCTTTTCTACTGAGTCCGGAAATGCCCCCTGAAACGCGCCGTTAGCCCGTTTCAGGCTTAAAAAGGTTGTTAAACAGCCATATTTGGTTATATACTCAAATCTATGCCCCCATCACTCGCAGAACGCCTCCGGAAGGCCGGCATTCGCCACTACGACGAACTGATCCACGATCAGAAGAAAGACTGGCTCGTTAAGAACTTCAAAGCCGAAGGCGCCGCCCCGGCCTACCCGGTCAACGTGTCCCGGCTCATGCGCAACCTGGTCTGGCAGATGAAGGAGCGCGTCAGCTCAGGCGAGAAGCCCTTCAACGAGCTGGTCCGCACCTACTGGTACATGTACATCAAGCCCACGCTCGCCCGGTCAGACGCGCTGTCGGCCGAGACCGACCAGTACAAGCAGCTCACCGAGAACATCGTCGCCATGGTGAAGGACTTCCAGCTCATGTCCTACAAGGACATCGGCTTCCGCGACGAGAACGCCGCCAACAAGCGCATCGGCATAAACGCCAATATCATTCCTTTCTCGGAGAAGCTCGGCCACTTCAACTACCTGGCCGACCTGAACAAGCAGTACAACGTCTCGGCCATCGCCCTGGGCGGCCAGCCCTCGGTGATGAACGTCGAGTACTTCGTGGACGACCTGAAGAAAGCCAAGTCCCCGGAGCTGGTCGACCGCCCGAAGGTCTTCGCCATGCCCGAGGCCGCCGGCTCGAAGTTCAACCTCAAGCGGTCCTTCTACCTCTACAGCATCGTCGACTACGATCCCTCGGGCTGGATCATCCGCGACGCCTTCCTGGACAACCTCCGCCACTACAAGATCAAAAACACCAAGGTCTACGACCTGATCAACCCGGACATGCTCACGCCCGAGGAGATCATGCTGGCCCGTTATCCCATCCGCGCCGGCGCCGACATGGAGGCCAAGAACAAGAAGTGGCTCGCCGACGTTGAAGCCCGGCACTACAAAAACCAGCAGTACCTGGTCGAAGAGAAGAACGGCAAAGTTATACTTTACGGCCTCGAATCCGAAGCCATCGCCACCGCCCGCATCACCGAGAAACTGAAGGAAGTTATGCTCCCCGTGATAGGCGGCAACGAGGAAGCCCTCAAGATCTACGAGATGAAGAACCTCAACCAGGCCATCAAGGACCTGATCATCTTCAAACTTACCCACCCCGAGACGGAGGCCGCTCATGCCCGCTAAAACTGGAATCATCAAAACCACCACGGTTAAAGCCTACATCACCAAAGCCAAGAAGATGCGCACCCAGGCGGCGGCGGTCAGTAAGCTTATCGCCGACTTCGATGCCGTGCTCGAAGCCGTCATAGTTGAAGCCGTCGCCCTGGCTAAAGCTGCCAAGCGCAACACGGTGATGAAGGTGGACGTGGCTGCCGCCATCGAGAAGTACCTCAAGAAGACCGACCTCACCTGGGACCAGACCGCCGCCCAGGTCATAAAGCACAACCCCACCGATCTCGGGAAGATCTCCAAGACCGTGCTCGAATGGATCTCCGCGCACGAGAACCCGAAGCGCAAGCGCAAATGACACAGAGCCAGCTCGCGGGCGCGATTACAATAAGGTAAGATTACGGGGGAGGAATATGATAAACAATCAATTTTCTGGGGCCACATTCTTTAGGGCCGTTGCTGTTGTTATCTTTTCAGCTATAGCCTGCCAGGCAAGTTCTAGTTTGTATGTTTACACAGAGGGCCAGGGAGTATCCCAAGACGCCGCAATCCAAAGTGCTCTTAGAACTGCAATAGAGCAACACCTTGGCGTTTTTATTTCCGGTGAACAGCTTGTAAAGAATCATGAACTGGTATCTCAAGAGATTACCACCTACAGCAAGGGTTTTGTTAAAGGATACGAAATCATTGACCAGACGGTTGATGGGAGTAATTATAGAGTAAAGCTGGCGGCAGAGTTGTTACCGGAGAAGATTAGTGAATCTATTTCGAAACATTCGGAATTAAAAATTAACGGGTCGGTAGATTACATAAATATGCAGTTAGAGAAGGAAAGGAGATCGTCGTCGGTAAGCATAACAAAAAGCGTAATAGACAAATTAATACGGACAGGGTATATTGTCACGTTGGATAAAATCAAATACGACACGGCAAACACTAAAGACGTTGCGTTCTCTATAGGGTGTGGTTTGACTTTAAATAAAAAAGTCTGGAAAGAGGGGCTGGCACTTCTCAAGAAACTTAAAATACCGTCAGACTCCGGGTTTGAGCTAGTCACCGGGGAATATGATCAAGACAACACCCCGTCCTTTTCTATTAAAGACACTATCCCGGTGTGGCTGGGATGACTCAGGTGCTTGCAGTTCAGATTAACGACCAAGAAAACCATCCTTTGTTTATTCGCCCCATCCCTTTAAAGGTTATATATGACGGGATAATAAGCGGTCCCTATAGCGCATATGACCGCAAGGTCCGTTTTGTTGAAAACCGTATGCGCTCAGAAGAGGAACGTCTTTCGGCGACACCCAAGTTTATCCCCATCAAACTGAATGTGAGCGATGAGTTCCAATTCTGTGGAAAAGCAACCCCGGATGAGATAAAGTATTTCGATGGGGCAAAAGCAAGTATGCTTACCCCCTTAGAGGCAGCGGAGTATGAAAAATATAAACCAAGTCCTGAAGAGTATGCACAGAAACATCAATTCGGGCGGAAGCTGTGTAAGGGAGAAGAATTGTACAACACCCAAAAGCCATCAACCCCATCTAATCAAGAAGAAGAATAGGAAACCTCCGTACTATGAATTACAAAACCTTTAGCAATAATAAAAATGTTGCAGTGTTTTTGTTGGCTCTTTTATTCGTTGGTTGTTCCCATGTGCAACAAGGAGCTGTAAGTACTGAATATTTAGAAGCTATTGGTATGGCGATACCCCCTAAGAATATCGAAAATCGTCCAGAGAACAAGTCTGAAAGGAAAATGAAATGCCGAGATGCCGCAATAGTTCAGGCTCAATTCGAAATGCTTTCTGTATTAAAAGGTGTGCGTATCGAGGGCGGTATCACCGTTAATCAGGCTATCACTACTGATTCCACGATGCGATCTAGTCTTAGTGAAGTGCTTAGAGGGGCAACTATTGAAAACACTAAATGGGAGGAAGACGATAGTTGTGCGGTCACTCTTCGGATTCCTAAAAACAGGATTAGAAAGATGATGGGGATTAAATTCTAAACTGTTTTGCACGAGTAGCCTTACGCAAATATGACACAAAGCCAGCTCGCACGGGCGATAGCCAAAGAGTTCTTCCTTTCCCAGGTCGACGCGGCCGCGATCATAGACTCGATGCTGGTCAAGATGACGGCCAGCCTGCAGAAAGGTGAGTGGGTTTACTTTAAAGACTTTGGTTCCTTCACCAAGAAGACACGCCCAGGGCGCCATGTCCGGCACCCCAAGACCGGGCAGCTTATCTGGATACCGCCCCGGCTGGACGTTGACTTTAACCCGGCCAAGGGCTTACTGAAAGCCCGGCATCACTAAATCGCTTTTAAGGAGGCAGTATATGCGCACATGGACGATGTTAAAAGATTCGGTGTTAATAATGTTTATTTTCTGTTGCTGCGCTTTTTATGCGTGCTCAGAGAAAAAAGACTTAAAGCTGAACGCAAAGTATGCTTTCAGATGGGAGGCTAGTGGTGGCGCAAGGGACGACTATTATTTCTACGGCCCAGTTGCATATTACTTGCTTCTCCAAAATAATGACAAATCTGAGTGGAGCGGTGTATCAATTGATGTTGAGATAAAAAACACATATAACGGTGAAAGCCGTGTTATAAATAAAAGTCTTGCAGTAATAAGACCGGGAGAAAGATACTCTATCCCATTGGCATACCTTCAGGGCATTCCTGTCCGATTAGATATTAGGGCCAAGGAAGGAATGATGTCAGTTGCCGGGAAAAATCTTCTTGGCGGTCCAGATGCTCCGCCGGCGCCAGTGTTGGAGAAGAGTATATATAAGTCGGATCTTGTTAAACCGGTGGAACAAGAAACCAAACCACGAAAGCCCCGAGAAATAAAAAGAGAGGAACCGGAAGAAGTGGAGAGTGGTGTAAGTTCTTTATAAATTAGGAGGGACAATGCAAAAACACATCGAGTCAGTTCTCGGCTTAAAGGACGTCCATAAGAAAATTGAACATTGGGCTGCTAACCATGATTTTAATGAGGCAGATTCCGATATCGGTAAAGAAACACTTAAGGTGACAGTTGTAAAGAATTATGGCAAATCGGTTAAGTTTCGGTGG